>NZ_JASDCW010000006.1:0-142659 GCF_030407685.1 Planococcus sp. APC 3906
AAAATTTTAAATATTGACTAATCATTTTTTTTATGTTGTTTCACTTTCAATCAACTGTACTGGCAGCTTCCATTCAATTTCCGAAACTATTTCACCATTAATTTGTTTCAGTAATAATTGAACGGCTAAATCTGCAATTTCCTTTACTGGCTGCTGAATCGTACTTAGTTCCGGCAGCAGCATTCTGGTTATTTCTGAACCATCATAGCCGATCACTTTCAAATCACCAGGTATACTTATGTTCCTTCTCTTTGCTTCTTTTATCACACTTGCTGCGATAAGATCATCACTGGCAAAAATACCATCCATATTTGGGTTCTCATCAAAAATAGTTTCTATAATATTTTCTCCCATTATATAACTAAGAGAATCATATTGATTTTCTCTCATTACATCTTCATACGCCTCTCTTCTAAAATTTGCAGGAGTTTCCAAAGAAGGAGAACCGTTAATATGAATAATTTTTTTACAACCTTTATCTATTAACAATTGAGTAGCCTTTTTCCCACCATCATAATTATCACTGGATACAACAGGAGTATTTTCAGATAAATACCGGTCAATGCCTACCAATGGAAGATGTCGGTTGTTATATCCTACAATCCCTCTGTTATGAGATCCTGCTATAATCCCATCTACTTGGTGTCTTTGCAGCATTTCCAAGTAACTCTTCTCTTTATCTTCACGGCCTTCACTGTTGCACAATAATACTTTATAGCCCAAGGATTCACAGATATTCTCTAAATGAAAAATCAATTGTCCATAAAAGGGATTATTTGTAGTCGGGAAAATAAGGCCAATGATAAACGTCTTATTGATAAAAAGTGACCTTGCTATTTCATTTGGATGATAATGTAACAGTTCTACCGCTTCAAAAACTTTCTTTCTTGTCTTTTCGCTTATGTAACCCCGATTATTTAGCACTCTTGAAACAGTTGTCTTGGAAACACCAGCTTCACTAGCAACATCCTCTAATTTTACTTTTTGATTTACATTTTCGTTTGTATTATTCACTATTCATCACCTTTACTATCTCTTTGCTAATTCAACTTTTATTGACCTAGTTGAAATCCATTTAGCTAATTCAATTCTACTAATATCATACTTGAAAAACTGAAAAATTTTCTGCAATTCAAATGGTATGTAATAATAATTTTCGCTCATTATTCATGTGAAAATATTCACATGATAACATGTAGTAACAATAAGCATAAAAAGATTCCTTTAAACATCATATCCAAAGGGATGTAGCGGTGCAACTTTTAATAATTGGAATATTTTTAAAAATAAAAGCACGTGCTAGGTAGTTCTTTTTCATTTCATTACGATTAATCTTGTTATCAGCGGTTCGCTGTTCCGCAAAGCATGGTTCATTTTTCTGCATTAACTGGCTCAGAACTTGGCACAAGTGGCTTAATTCATCTGGTCACCTGCAATATTCAGTTGGGAACCGGATAATCGGAAGTACGCAAAATGGGTAAAGGAATTGCAGGCTAAAAAGAAGGCTGTCTCTTTACCTTAACTTGTCGATACGAGAACGGGTTACTTCTAATCAATTGAATAGGAAAAGGGCTTTCCAAGC
The DNA here is from genome assembly GCF_030407685.1 of Planococcus sp. APC 3906. Classification (NCBI taxonomy): domain Bacteria; kingdom Bacillati; phylum Bacillota; class Bacilli; order Caryophanales; family Caryophanaceae; genus Planococcus; species Planococcus sp. APC 3906. Next base: position 1,583 of record NZ_JASDCW010000006.1, read on the forward strand.
TATTTGGAAAGCCCTTTTCATTTTTATAAATGATGTTTTGCACTATACTGGCTCACTGGGTTAACACTCATCGCTTCGCCTTCACGCCTATCCCATCAGCAAAACTTCTTCCCCACCAAAGACAAGCCCAATTCGTCTGCCGGAACGGGGCGGCTGAAATAATAGCCTTGGCCTTCATCGCAGTTTTCCTGGATCAAATAGGCCAGCTGCTCTTCATTCTCGATGCCTTCGGCAATCACACTCATGTTCAATTGATGGGCCAGGGAGATGATGGTGGAGGTGATCGCTTTGCCTTTCAACTCTTCGGTGATGTCTGACACGAAACTGCGGTCAATTTTAACGCGGTCAAACGAGTATTGCTGCAAGTAGTTGAGGGATGTAAAACCAGTGCCGAAATCATCAATCGAGATAGAGACGCCCAATTTCTTTAAATCCAATAAATTTTGTTTCAGGATTTTCGTATCTTCCATCAAGATGCTTTCGGTCACTTCCAGTTCGAGCCATTTGGCATCGAGTCCCGTTTCATCCAGCGCATCTTTGACGGTTTGGACAAAGCTGGGATGCTGCAATTGGATCGTGGAGGTGTTGACGCAGATTTCAAAAGGCGGATAGCCCTTTTCCTGCCATTCTTTGATTTGCGCACAAGCTGTCTGCAAGACCCATTTCCCGATTGAGATAATCTCTCCGGTTTCTTCTGAAATCGGAATAAAATCATCAGGCGACACTTGGCCAAGCGTTGGATGATTCCAGCGAATCAATGCTTCCACGGCACTTAGCTCCCCCGTTTTCAGGTTCGTGATGGGCTGGTAATGCAGCTCCAGTTCTTGCTTCCGGACCGCTTTCTTCAAGTCCTTTTCAAGGATCAGCTTGTATGACGTTTGTTGATCCAGTTCGTCTGAGTAGACCGTGTAATTGTTTTTGCCGTACTTTTTCGTGAAGTACATCGCCGCGTCGGACTTTCTGATCAACTTTTCCACTGTCTCTTCTGCACCGCCGCTGAATGCGATGCCGATGCTGCAGGAAATCGATAGCGAATGGTCCAAGACATGGAACGGCTGGGACATCACTTCGTTGAGTTTTGCTGCTAACAGGCAAACCTCTTCTTCTTTCGCATTCGGCAATAGGATGGCAAATTCATCTCCTGCCACCCTCGCGACAGTATCCGCTTCCCCTACCGTTGCTTCCAAGCGCTGTGCAACGGCCTTCAGGAACTCATCTCCCCTATTATGGCCCAATGAGTCGTTGATGAATTTAAAGCGGTCCAAGCCGAGAAACAGCACAGCCACCTTATGGTCATGGAGCTGTGAAATCTGAAAGACTTGGCTTAACCGGTCTTCGAATAGCTTTCGGTTGGGAAGTTTGGTCAAGGAGTCAAAGTAAATCAGGTCTTGCATCAATTTTTTATTTTCATTGCGTTCGGTAATATCCACCGCTACGCCATAAACCCCGATAATTTCCCCATTGAGCTTCATCGGGAAATTGGAAATCTCCACAGCTCTTTGCTGTCCGTCTTTTCGCGTGATGAAGATTTCATATGTAACGGTTTCCCCGCGCACCGCTTTCTCAAAATGATGGAGCGTTTTCGGCAAATCCTCCGGCACGACCAGCGGCATGAACGCCATTTCGAACAGCTCCAAAGCAGAACATCCTGTCAACCGTTCACAGGCCGGATTGGCATCGATAAAATTGCCGTCTAGGTCAAACGTGTACACAGCGTCCGGATTATTATCAAACAACGATTTGAACCGTTCCTGATTTTCCTTCACTTGTGCCATTGCCTGAACTTCTGCAGTTACATCAACGACTGAACCCACTAAAAACGTTTCACCATTTCGGACCATGCTTTTTGCATACACCTCGGCTACAATCATTTCCCGATTTTTTTTGAAGATTCGGAAGCGATGTTGATCGTGCCTCTTTTGACCTTCTATTTTTCTGCTCAAACACTCCTTCATGAGGCCGATATCATCTGGATGGACCAAGTCTGTTAAAGCGATTTCCCCATGAAGGAGCTCCGCTTCCGCATATCCGAGAAGTTCGCAAAAATGCTTATTGATAAAAGAGTAGGAATTCTCCTTTAATACATACATGCTCACAGGTGCGTTTTGCACGGTTACTTCGAACAGCTCCTGGTAAAACTCATTATCCATAGGTGCATCCAGCTCGATCAAGTCCCCAAAAACCTTGTCAGCTATTTGTTTCATGGCGATGCACTCCTTTCTATTGAAATTTCCACCTAATGAATGCGCTGATAAAAACGAGAAAAAAAGCCGTCACCATATGCATTTATATAAATTGTTTGCATGCACTTCAACATCAAAAATATTGATCAATTCACTTAAACTATAAAATGCGAGAAGATTTCGTTTTGACAGGTTTTTTATGTTCTCATCGTCTATGTATATGACTGTGTCATCTTTTCTGATCAAATCCCGTTTCTCCATATAAAGGGAAAGGTTTTTGAAGCGGCTGGATCCATTTTTTGAAATTTCAAAAGTGGAATACTGGTAGATCGAACATTCCATGTAATCGAATTCCCAAGAAAGAATTAAAATCAAATCGTATTGCTTAAGAAAATGAATCGTTTCCTCGTTGGATTCAAGTGCCAGCTCCACCGTTCTCGCAACGATATCTTTGAGTTCCACCATATCGTATTCAGTTAATGATGGTTTTCTTTTGAATATAAACATAAGCAGCCTCCTGGTAACGATATCTTCACTTACTATTTTAAAAAATTAAAATTATCATTATATTTCATTACTTTTATACTAGAAAAATAAAGTATTCCTATTTGTTTTATACAGGTATTATCGGCTGTTGTTGTATAGTCTTTAATAGGTAAAAATATCTATATTCATTTCATTCATACCCTTGCTTTTTTGTTGAATACAAAAAAGACCCAACCACCCACAGATTCAACTCTGCAGATGGTCAGGCCGTTTATTTTATAGAATCTCTTTATTCCTGCGGTGCTGTTTTCCCTTCACGCTTAAACACGCGTGTTGCTTCAACTGCTTTTTGCCAACCCTCGTAAAGCTCTTCGCTTTGCTCGGATGGCATTTTCGGATCGAAGTTTTGGTCGATTTGCAAGAGCTGGGCGATTTGTTCTTTGCTTTCCCAGAAGCCGACAGCCAGTCCCGCCAAATAGGCTGCGCCCAATGCCGTCGTCTCCAAAATGACTGGGCGTTCCACAGAAACGTTCAGCAAATCGCTTTGGAATTGCATGAGGAAGTTATTGGACACGGCGCCGCCGTCAACGCGTAAGGTTTTCAGTTCAATGCCGGAATCTTCGGTCATGACATCGACGACATCTTTTGTCTGGTACGCGAGTGATTCAAGCGTTGCGCGGATAAAATGCGCTTTCGTCGTACCACGCGTTAACCCGAATACCGCTCCGCGTGCATCGGTGTCCCAATATGGTGTGCCGAGGCCGACAAAGGCCGGTACCATGTAAACGCCTTCTGTCGACTCGATCGATGTCGCATAGCTTTCCGTGTCAGATGCGTTATCGACAAGCTTCAAGCCGTCCCGCAGCCATTGAATGGCGGACCCGGCAACGAAAATACTGCCTTCAAGCGCGTATTCCACTTTGCCGTCTACACCCCATGCGAGCGTCGTCAACAAGCCGTGCTCGGATTTAATGCCTTTTTCTCCCGTGTTCATCAACATGAAGCAACCTGTGCCGTATGTATTTTTCGCCATCCCTTTATCGAAACAGGCTTGTCCGAATAAGGCAGCTTGCTGATCCCCGGCCATGCCGGCAATCGGCACTTCATGGCCGAAGAAATGATAGCTGACGGTATTGCCGTAGATTTCCGACGATTGGCGAACTTCCGGCATCATGCTTTTCGGCACAGTCAGAATATCCAATAATTCCTGGTCCCATTCCAAATCGTAAATATTGTACATGAGTGTGCGCGAAGCGTTGCTGTAATCGGTAATGTGCTTTTTACCGCCTGTTAGACGGTAGACAAGCCATGTGTCGATAGTGCCGAACATCAAATCGCCATTCTCTGCTTTTTCGCGAGCCCCTTCAACGTTGTCCAAGATCCACTTGACTTTTGTTCCAGAAAAATACGCATCGATTAAAAGACCGGTTTTGTCGCGGAACGTTTCTTCGTGCCCTGCTTCTTTCAACTCTTTGCAGATATCATCGGTTTGGCGCGACTGCCAGACAATCGCTTTGTGAATCGGTTTTCCGGTAGTGCGGTCCCATACAACCGTCGTTTCGCGTTGGTTCGTGATGCCGATTCCCGCAATTTGACCCGGGCTGATATCCGATTTCCGTAAGACGCCTGCCATACAAGCTAATACAGAAGTCCAGATTTCGTTGGCGTCATGTTCTACCCAACCCGGTTTCGGGAAAAATTGCTCGAATTCCTGCTGCGCCGTTTCTACAATTTCCCCTTTGTGGTTAAATAACACCGCACGTGAACTTGTTGTTCCTTGGTCGATTGCCAAAATATAATCTTTTGTCATTTTCAGTTTCCTCCTCAAGTGGGTTATCTCATTTTCGTATTGTTCATTTACTTATCGTCTACCATTGTATCTTTAATTTTGTTTGCCATTGTGTATTCTTTTTTCAATTCAGCGTTCGCAGCGCCAACTAAAATCAACACCACAACAGCACTCATTCCCCAAAACAGGATTGTATAATCCCCTGTGAATAGCGCTTTGTAGAAAACCGCACCGTAAATACCACCGAGAATCGGTCCGGCAATCGGCACCCATGAATAGCTCCAGTCGGAACTGCCTTTGCCCGGAATCGGCAACAATGCGTGCGCAATGCGAGGACCCAGATCACGCGCAGGGTTGATCGCGTAACCCGTTGTACCACCAAGCGACATCCCGATGGCAATGATTAATGCACCTACGATTAATGGGTTCAAGCCATCTGTAAATTCGTTCGCGCCGATGAACAACAAGCCCATCACTAGAACCGCTGTCCCAATAATTTCACTTACCAAGTTTGAGAATGGGCTGTGTACTGCCGGTCCCGTCGAGAAAACGGCAAGTTTTGCGCCTTTGTCTTCCGTTCTTCTCCAATGCGGCAAGTAATTCAAGAAAACGATAACCGCTCCGATCATGCCGCCCAGCACTTGGGCAAGTATGTACATTGGCACTTTCGCCCAGGGGAATTCCCCGACGGATGCAAACCCTAACGTTACTGCCGGATTGAGATGAGCTCCTGAAATACCGCCGACCGCGTAAACGCCCATCGCAACAGCAAGACCCCAGGCAATTGTAACGACGACCCATCCGCTGTCTTCCGCCTTCGAATCTTTCAAGACGACTCCCGCTACTACACCGCTTCCGAAAATAATCAGAATCATCGTGCCTACTACTTCTGCTAAGAATTCCGACATCGCCAAACACTCCTTTTTTAATAAAACCAAGAACTGCACTTTTTAAGCAAAAAAAAAAAAAAAAATTCACACAACGAATGAAAGCCTTCTTAAATAGAAGTCCTCATTGTTGTGCGAATCTCGCATTCTCCGACACAGCTCTTAACTTGTTACCTTAAAAATATACTTTTAAGAAAGCGCTGTCAAGTTTCTGTCTGAATATTGACATACAGAAAGAAGCAGCCGAATTTTTTTCGGCTGCTTCTTTCCTTCATGCTATGCGCTTTACCCTTGTTGCATCGGATGCGTCGCTTCATGCAAAAGTCGGTCTAATTCACTTGTGTACGTTTGCATTTGTTCTTGGGTCCAGTTGAACGTTTCCGCCATATGTGCAGTGACACTGTCTTTGAATGTGTGAACAAATTCAATGTCGAATAATAATGCACCGGTGCGCCGAACAAAGAAATCAACTGGTTTGTACGCCGACTCCGACTCCATCGCGTAGTGCAGCATCGCAAACACGAGCGGATCCAATCCAGCTTGCTGCGCTTCGTTGCGCCGCTCTATAAACATGCCAAGCACATGATCGACGTTCGAGCCGTAACGTCCTGTCAGCATTTGTGCCGTTGCCTTATTCAGCCCAAGCTCCATTGCTTGTTGTTCGCGGTCAGCGCGGAATTCTGTGAATCCTTTTGATCCGTTAACTTCCCCACCAGAAACCGGCAAATGTTTTGTCGATTTTTTCGGGAAGCTCGCGCCTTCTTCTCTTTTTAATTGCTCGGTGACCAGGTCGACGATGCTTTCGCCCATTTTGCGGTAGCCGGTCAGTTTGCCTCCCGCAATTGAGATCAATTGTGAATCCGAGATGAAGATTTCATCTTTGCGCGAGATTTCAGAAGGGTCTTTTCCTTCTTCGGAGATGAGCGGACGAAGTCCTGCCCAGCTCGATTCGATGTCTTCTTTTGTGATCCCCACTTCCGGGAACATGAAATCGACTGCGCGTAATACGTAATCGCGGTCAGCCACGGTCATCGTCGGGTGCGCAATATCCGCTTTGTATACCGTATCCGTCGTCCCGACGTATACTTTGCCTTCACGCGGAATGGCAAATGCCATGCGGCCGTCTGGCATATCAAAGTACACAGCCTGCTTCATCGGGAACCGGACGCCGTCGAATACAAGATGGATCCCTTTTGTCAGCTGCAGGAATTTCCCTTTTTTTGAATGGTCTTTTTCTCTTAATGTGTCAACCCAAGGTCCCGCAGCATTAACAATTTTTTTCGCATAGAGTTCAAACGTTTCGCCAGTTATCTGATCTTCCACACGGACGCCGATCGCTTTCGTTCCTTCGTAGATAAAATCGATGACTTTTGCGTAATTTAACGCCAGTGCTCCTTTTTCGACCGCTTTTTTCATCACTTCGAGTGTCAGGCGTGCATCATCCGTTTTGTATTCAACGTAATAGCCACCGCCTTTTAAGCCTTCTTTTTTCAATAAAGGTTCGCGTTCCAAGGTTTCTTCACGGCTCAACATTTTCCTGCGTTCTGATCGTTTTACACCTGCCAAGAAATCATACACACGCAAGCCGATGCTCGTGCTGAACGGACCGAACGTGCCCCCTTTGTAAAACGGCAAGAGCATCCATTCCGGCGTCGTCACGTGAGGTCCATTTTCATAGACAATTTCGCGTTCCTTGCCGACTTCTGCGACCATTTTCACTTCAAACTGTTTGAGGTAGCGCAAGCCGCCGTGCACCAATTTTGTCGAGCGGCTGCTCGTGCCAGCTGCGAAATCCTGCATTTCGATAACCCCTATCTTCATCCCTCGATTGCTTGCATCAAGTGCGATTCCAGCGCCTGTAATCCCGCCGCCAATAACCAGTAAATCCAGCGTTGCGTATTTCATTGCATCAATCATTTCACTGCGTTTCAAACTTGAAAACTTCATCAATAACCCTCTCCTCTTTCGCAAAGTCAAATCCGTTATTCATCTCTAAGTCCCCCGTTTATCCAAAAAAAGAGAGACCACAGCACAGTTGCAGAATTTCTTCTGCAGAACTGGCTTGGTCTCTCAAAGTCTCCGGCCTGTAATATTAACTTTTGGGGTATTTCATTCATTTCCTACTGCTTTTATCCTATCACTTGAATCGGTTTTTGTCTGCTAATTTGCTCCGTTTGTTGTCAAGCTCTTATAAATCCCACAACTCCAATTGGGATGTTGAGACCGCTTTCGCCCCACCACCGTAAGCAAGGTGAATGTCTTCTGCTGTGCGGATCAATCCCCCGGCAATAATCGGGATACCGGTTTTCTCATGGACTTCTTCAATAATTGAAGGAATGATACCGGGCAAAATTTCAATATAATCCGGTTTGACTTGGTTGATCAGCTTAATGTTGTTTTCCAGCGCTTGGCTATCGAGCAGAAATAGCCGCTGAATGGTCAGCAACTTGTTTTTCTTCGCCAGCGTAATAACATTGCTGCGTGTGGAAATGATTCCATCGGGTTTAATTTCCCTGATTAGAAATTCAAATCCATAGGAATCAGTCTTCAGCCCTTGGATCAAATCGGCATGAAGAATCACTTTTTTATCAGCCTGTTTGGCAGCGCGCACCAGTGCTTGTAATTGAGACAAACGCACTTCTAGAAAAATAATGTAGTGATGGCGACTTTTCAGCAAGCGCTCAAAGTCTTTCATATTGCGCAAGACCGGTATGACTCCCTGCAATTCTGACATTCCTTTTCCCCCTTCGGCATTCGTACGTTTCTATATAGAATTCTTTCGTTGCGGCTTCTATAAATACTTTCGGTAATTCCCTCTCAAAAACACACTGTCAATTTGGCTCGTATACACTTCCGTATTCAAAATTCGCTTGCTGATCAAGCGGTTTGCGATGATTTCCGCTTCCCGGAAGTCCAAACCTACGGCGTCGGCGATTTTCTGCGTTTCGACAATCACCAGCTCGTCGGGATGGGCGCTCGCTTCTTTCGCTTTGCGGCTTTCGGCCACGACGAACCGCAGCATCTCCGCTTCCTGTTCCGTTACCTTACCGGCAGACACGAAGTTTTCGATAAAGTCGCGCTGGTTGACGATGTCTTTCAGGACTTTTGCGGCTTTGAATTGCGGCGCTTTCGATGAAGCGATGGTGATGGCTTCGCCGGTTTGCGGGTTGCGGCCTTTGCGCTCGCCTTTTGACGTAACTTGGAACGCGCCGAAGTCGTTGATCTTCACTTCTTCGCCTTTTGCCAGCGCGGCCGTGAGCGCTGACAGGATTTCGTTCAACGCTTTCGCGGATTGATCTTTGGATAATCGTGTTTTATGTGAGATGGCGTGTGTCAGTTCTTTTTTGTTCATGCGGGATTTCCTCCAGTACAGATGGCTGTGCCATTCTTAGTCTTATCCTTTATTATACCGTTTTCGTAATCAGTTTATTCCTTTATTTCCAAATTGCGCATGCAAAAAGGGCTTCCGCCTAATGCGAAAGCCCTTTTCCATTCTTCGTTTTCAAATCCACAGCTTGAACAGCCCTTCATTGACCCCCAGATTGTACATATAATACAGCCCGAACGCGGCACTGAGCAGGCCGGCAAACTGGATGAGCGGTTTGTTGATGCTGCGCTTGTTTTTGCTCATGACAAATGGGATGCCGATGACGGTGTTGAAGAACAGCATGCTGACGATGGTGCCGAGCCCGAAGACCAGGATATAGGCCGCTCCCTGCCAAACGCTGTCGACGGTGCCGAGTGTCAGCAAGATGATTGCTGCGCTGCCGGCAAGGCCGTGGATAAAGCCCATGACCAGCGGCTTGCGATAGGAAAATTTGCCGTCCGCGCTGGCTGCTTGTGTATCGTGACGGCTGTTTTTCCGGTGCGACGCCATCGCCGTGACGCCGAAATAGACGAGCATGATGCCGACGAGAAACTCAAGGCTCATCGCCCATTTGTCGGAGATGCTGATTTTCAGGACGATCAGCAGCATGCCGACGACGAAAAGCGTGCTGGTGTGGCCGATGCCCCAGAACACGCCGACGAGCGACGACTTCCAGAGTTTCTTGCTTTGGCTCGCGATCGTCGACACGCCGATAATGTGATCCGGCTCGAGCGCGTGCTTGATGCCGAGCAGAAATCCGATGGTTAAGACGGACAATAAGCTGAGTTGTTCCACAATGATGACCTCATATCTTCTTTAGACTTTTGTCAATAGGCCTGCCACTTGCTGGACTTCCTGGAAAACATCGCGCAATGGCACGTTGTGTGCGGCTGCGGCGGTTTTCACTTCTTCGAACTCCGGCGACACTTTGATGATTTCGCCGTCCAGGCTTCCCACTTTGACGGTGATGCTGCCGTAAGGGGTGTCGACGGTCTTGAATTCGCGGTCGAGGATGCGCCGCGTCCAATCGGCTTTGCGGACGCCGAATGTGCTCGTCTCGCGCAGCAGGATGTCTTCCAGTACGAAAGCGTGATGCGGCTTCGCAAGAACGGTGATGAGTGTGCCGGGACGGCTTTTCTTCATGGCGACCGGCGTGTAATAGACGTCGAGTGCGCCGGCGTCGAGCAGCTTCTCCATGACGTAGCCTAGCGTTTCGCCTGTCGAGTCGTCAAGCTGGCATTCAAGTACCGTGATGTTCTCGCGCACAGCGACCGTTTCTTCATTGAACAGCACCGCACGGATGACGTTCGGATGTTCGAAATTCTTTTTGCCCGCGCCGTAGCCGATGTTCTCGATGGCGAGGGCCGGCAAATGGCCGTAGTCGTCCGCAAGGGCTTTCAGGAACGCCGCTCCGGTCGGTGTGGTCAGCTCGCCGCGGACGTGGAAGTCAGCGAGCGGAACGCCTTTCAGGATTTCCGCCGTGGCCGGTGCCGGAATCGGATACAAGCCGTGGGCGATCATGATTTTGCCGTGGCCGGTCGGTACAGGCGACGACACGATGCGGTCGACGCCGAGGCTCTCGAGCGCCAGGCACACGCCGATGATGTCGATGATGGAATCCATCGCGCCGACTTCATGGAAATGCACTTCTGCCGGGTCCATGCCATGGATTTTGCCTTCGGCTTGCGCGATGACTTCGAATACCGCCAGGCTGCGCTTTTTGACGCGATCCGGCAGCTCGCTGTCCGCGATCATTCCGAGGATCGTCGACGCTTTGCGGTGGGAATGCGAATGGTGGCCGTCGTCATGTGCATGTTCATGGCCATGATCGTGGTCGTGGCTATGATCGTGATCATGGGAATGGCTATGTGAATGTGAGTGGCTATGGGTTTCGCCATGGGAATGTGCATGTCCGTCATCGTGCGTATGGGAGTGGCTATGCGCTTCGCTGTGTGAATGGCTGTGTTCGTGCGGATGGTCGTGGGAATGGCTGTGCGCCGCTTCGCCTGCATCCTGGAACTGCAGATCCAATAGCTTTGCCGAAATGCCGCGCTTGTCGACTTGTTTGACGTCGAGCGTGAACGGATCGAGCGGCATTTTTTTCAAGTGTTCGCTGATGTAATGGATGTCGGCGCCCAGGTCGATCAACGCCGACAGCGTCATATCGCCGGAAATGCCGGATTGGCAATCAAGATACAGAAGTTTCATGGTGGACCCCCTCAGACACTAGTTTCATGATCATGGCGGCTTGGTAAGCTGCGCCGAAGCCATTGTCGATGTTGACGACGCTCATGCCGGATGCGCACGAGCTCATCATGGCGAGCAGCGGCGTGATGCCTTCGAAATGCGTGCCGTAGCCGACCGATGTCGGGACGGCAATGACCGGGCGCTGCACGAGCCCGCCGACAACGCTCGCCAAAGCGCCTTCCATGCCGGCGACAACGATAAGGACGCTCGCTTTCGTGATGTCGTCGCGGTACGCGAGCAGGCGGTCGATGCCGGCAACGCCGACGTCATAGAGCCGGCTCACTTTGCAGCCCATCCACTCAGCGGTGATTGCCGCTTCTTCCGCTACGAACAGATCAGACGTGCCGGCAGCAAGCACCATCACTTCACCGCCGAAATTCAGCACCGGCTTGCCGTAAAGCAAGATGCGCGATGTGCTGTCATACACCGCTTCCGGAAAGCGTTCCAGCAAAATTTCCGCTTTTTCCTTGGCAACCCGCGTCACCATAACTTTGCCGTGGCGTTCGATCAGCTTGCCCATGATCGGTTCGATGTGTTCAACTGCTTTTCCTTCGCCGTAAATGACTTCCGGAAAGCCCTGCCGCTCTTCGCGGGCGTAATCCACTTTGCTGAATCCCAAGTCTTCAAAGTTCTCCATGTGCTCACCTGCTGTCTTAGTCTTGGCAATAAAAGCGCTTGGCCTTTATTCCAGAATGCTGTCCGTCTTGCAAAGAAACGAACCCGTCTGAAAAGACCGGGTCCGCCTGTTATTTGTTTATCAATTTACTTTATCGGCCATTTCTTCTTCGGTCAATACTTCGTTCATGCTGCCGGTGCGGTAGCCGCGAAGGTCGATCGAGATGTACTGGAAGCCGAGCGTTGTCAGTTTCAACAGGATTCGGTCACGGAATCCGACCAATTTCGCCATGTCAGCAGGCGCCACTTCAATGCGTGCCGTGTTGCCGTGATGGCGCACGCGCACCATTTCGATGCCGAGTTTCGCGATGAATTTCTCCGCTTCGTCGACTTGGCGGATTTTTTCTTTGTCGAGGCGTTCGCCGTATGGAATGCGGGAAGACAGGCTGCACGATGCAGGCTTGTCCCAAACCGGCAGGCCAAGCTCTTTCGACAATTCACGCACTTCGCGCTTGTACAGGTCTGCTTCCTGCAGCACGCTGCGGGCGCCGGCTTCTGTGCGGGCGCGCAGGCCTGGGCGGAAATCGTCCAGGTCATCCATGATCATGCCGTCGAGGACATGGTCATAGCCCAATTCATTCGCCAGCTCATTCAAGTGGCCGTATAGTAATTTCTTGCTGAAATACCAGCTTTCCGGCGTATTCGCCGCCACGCCTTCGTCTTCGAGTTCCTTGATTTCGGTTTTCAGCACGTTCGCGCCCATGTCTTCTGCCAATTTGACCGCTCCTGTGAATTCTTCTTTGCGGAATAGTTCCGAACCGACGACAACAGCGAGGACGTTGTCCGTTCCAAGTACCTGCTGCGCGCGCTTCAGCACCAATGTGCTGTCGACGCCGCCTGAGAAGGCAACGATGACGCGGTTCATGCCGGAAAGAATGTCACCGAGTTTGTGGTTTTTTTCAGTCGTTAAAGTCATAGGGAATTGCTCCTTTGTGGGTTTATTTTTGTACCAATGCTTGTTCTTCTACATATGGAATCGTCAACGGGCCGAGCGGCAGGACTGCAATCGTCATGTCCTCGCCGTATTTCTTCTTCAGTTCTTCGATGGTCGCTTCGATATTATGGGTCGGCTTGAGCATCGCGCTTTCCACTTGTTCGTCGGTCAGCTTCGAGTAGACGAAGACGTCCGCCCATACCTGGATGACGGCCTGCTTCTGCACTTGCCACTGGTCGAACACTTTGAATTCCGGATTATTGATCATATCAAGCAGTTCTTGCGGCGAATTTGCCATGCCGAAGATTCCCTTGTAATTGCCATGGTCCGGCAGCCCGTCCGAACATTCGGACGCGATGATGATCGAACCGCCTTCTTTGACGATTTTATGGGCCGCACTCATGCCTTTGACCGCCTGGTACAGGTTCTGGTCGAGCGGGTAGCCTGAATTGGATGCGATGACGACGTCAAAACGCTCGTCGCAGCGCAGCATGGCATGCTCTTTGGCAAACGCACAGCCCTGGTCGTGCGCTTCGTAAAGCTCGCCGGCAAAAATGGCCGTGATGTCTTTCTCCCGGTTCAATGTCACGTTGAGCATGAAATCCGGTTTGCACATGCCGTTGATCTCGCGTGTCATGTCCTGTACGGGGTTGTTGACCATATTGCCCCACGTCGCGAGCGGGTCGCCGATCATCCGGGCGTTATGGAACGTCATGATCGTTTCGATGCCGGCGATGCCGGGCATCATGCCTTTCGGTCCGCCGGAGAAGCCCGCAAAGAAATGGGGTTCAATAAACCCGGTGACGATTTTAAAATCCGATTCGACATAATCCTTGTTGAGGTAGACATCGCAGCCGAAGCGGCTGTGGCCGACCTTGACAAGCGTTTCTTTGTCGTGGCAATGGTTATTGACGATGCGGATATTATCGACCACCCATTCGCCGAGCATACCGACGAATTCTTCACGGGTCTGGTCGCGATGCGTGCCCGTTCCGTTGATGACGACGAAGTTCTCAAGCGGCACGTGGTTCAATTCTTCAATCAATGCCGGCACCAGAATATGGTTCGGCGTCGGCCGCGTGATGTCGGAAATGACGATCGACACCGTATCGGTCGCTTTCACCGACTCGCGCAGCGGCTGGGAGTTGATGGGATTGCGCAGCGCCTGGCGGATCGCTTCTTTATGGTCTTCCATTTTCGGCAGGTTTTTCGGTTCGATGATGAATGCATGGTCGGGCAGATCCAGGACCAGCCCGGCTTTTCCGTAAAGCAACTCTGTTTTCATGGGAAACCCTCACTTTTCGTCAGATTTGGTGCAGGTGCAGATAACACGTTATCCCCCTATCGGAAAATAGGGGGATAATTCTATGCTTAAAGTTCTGTGACTTCTTTGGTTTTGGTTTTCTTGCGGTCAGAATCAACTTCGTCAAGCGTACCGTCGATGCCCCGTTTGCGCTGGTATCTGTCCATCAGGATAACCCCGAGCGGGCACAGCAATGCAGTGGTGATCGTCGAAATGGAAATTTGGGCCGTCGCAATCGGAACGATGCTTTCAAGCTGCGCGTATTCCGCCGCTGACATCGCCCCTGAACTTACCGCTACTGCCGCAGCTGCCAGGATGGCCGCAGGAGTGGCCGCAGCATTCCCTGCCGTCGACGATTCCGCGATTGGTGCGATAAAGCTTTTCTCTTTGAAAATCTTGAATGCCAGGATGCCAAGTCCGGCAGTGACGAAAAACGTCAAGAACGCAAGTGCAAGTCCGCCGGCAAGTACTTCCGGATTAAAGAAGTTGGCTAAGTTCATGCCCGCTCCCAGCGCGAATGCGAAGAATGGGATCGGCAGCGTTTCGCCCGGCTTCAGGAATTCGCGGATTTTCGGATCCAGATTCCCTAAAATCATGCCGATTGCAAGCGGCAAAAGAACCGCGATAAAGGAGATGACCGGGAAAGCAGTTCCCATCAGGCCAAGCGCCACTAAGGTGAAGAACGGGCCGTCATTAAGCGACAGGATCGATAAGCCGCCGACGTCCGAACGGTTGCCGTATTGTCCGGTCAAAGCTGCATATAAGCCGCCGTTGCTGTTTGTCATGCCGGCAATGATGGCCAGTGTCGAGAGGCCGAGAAGGCCGTGCCACGGATCAAAGAAGAATCCGAATGCCACCCCGATGACAACACCGCCAAGGTATTTGGAGCCCGTTAAAATGGCACCTTTTTTCAGTGCCTTGGCACCGACTTTCATGTTCATCTGGCTGCCGATCGAGAACAGGAACAACGCGATCAGCACGAGCGCGCCGTCTTTGAATAATTCCTGGGAGAATCCACCGATGCGCAGAAACTCGTAAAAGCCATCATCCGTAGGTGCAGCGCCAAGCGCTTTCAAAATGGTTTGCACAAAAGGCAAATGAAGCTGGTCAATCGTGTTCAGTGTCGCGCCAAGCAATAACGGTACAATCATCAAGCCGCCCGGTACTTTCTCAATCGTATCTTTTATTCTCATACCAATAACCTCCCCTGTTGTGTAACGCTTTGGTGAAAATAAGCCCGAACAATCTGTTCTGCTGCATTTTCAATCAATTCTGCGGCCCCTTCGATCGCCTGTTTCAGCGTCATCGGGCCGTTGACGATGCTGTGAATGCTGACGACACCAAAATCATGCAGCGCTTCTGCGCCTTTTCCGACCGAACCCGCGATGATGATCGTTGGCACCCCTTGGTCTTTTGCACGTTCCGCAACCCCCATCGGCGTTTTGCCGAAGGTCGTCTGGCTATCCACTTGGCCTTCGCCGGTAAGGACGAGGTCCGTATTTTCCAATTCTTCGTTCAAGCCGATATAATCCAATACTACATCAACGCCGCGCTTCATCTTGCTCGGAAAGAATGCTTGGAAAGCACCTCCGATGCCGCCTGCTGCGCCTGCGCCCGGCTGTCCGTGAAGCGACGTGCCGGTCTTTTTGTAGATCTGGTCAGCCCAATGCGCCATGTAACAATCAAGCGTTTCGACCACTTCCGGTGATGCGCCTTTTTGCGGCCCGAACACATGCGATGCGCCTTCGGGTCCGATCATGGGATTCTGGACATCCGAGGCGATGGTGAACTGGCTTCGGGAGATGCGTTTGTCAAAAGAAGCAAGGTCGATCGCCTCAACTTTGTTCAATGCGCCCCCGCCGAAACCGATGTCCCGGCCATCAGCGTCCAATAAGCGCATGCCAAGTGCCTGCAGCATTCCGGCGCCGCCGTCATTGGTCGCCGAACCCCCAAGTCCGATGATGAATGACGTGAAGCCGGCATCAAGCGCGCTGCGGATCAATTCGCCGGTGCCGTATGTCGTCGCTGTCAGCGGCGACAATTGCCCTTCCGGCACGAGGTGAAGGCCTGACGCCGAAGCCATTTCGACAACACAGGTCTTGCCGTCGCCCAATACGCCATACGCCGCTTCGACCTGATCTTGCAGCGGTCCGGTCACTGTAACTTTCTGTATCCTGCCGCCGGTTGCCGCGACCAACGTTTCCATGGTCCCTTCACCGCCGTCTCCGATCGGCAGCAGCACGGTTTCGGCACCCGCAAAGGCTTTCTTGATGCCTTTGTCGATTGCCTGTGCCGCTTCGACCGCCGTCAAACTCCCTTTAAATGAATCCGGAGCTATTATGATCTTCATCAAATCCCCCTTCCGAAAGCGCTTCCACTAACTTAGTCTAAATTATATGAATATTGACTCCTTTCGTCTATGGTTATAACATATAAAGATAAAGCGGTTTCATTCCGTTAAATTGTACGAACCAAACAAAAGGTGGATAAATCATGCAAATGCTCAACCAGAAAATGGCAAACGACATTGTTCGAGAGACTTCCCTGCGCCTGCACCGCAACGTCAACATTATGAATACGGAAGGCCGCATCATCGCCGCTCTGGACAAATCACGCATCGGCGCGGTCCACGAAGGCGCACGCCAAGTGCTCGCTACCGGGCAGTCGCTGGCAATCGCCGAAGGCCAGGAATGGGAAGGCGCACAGCCCGGCGTCAACTTGCCGCTCATCTTTATGGGGGAGCTGATCGGCGTCATCGGCATCACCGGAGCCCCCGAAGAGCTCGAGGACATCGGCGAATTGGTAAAGATGACGACCGAATTGATGATCCGCCAAGCTTTCCTCGACTCCCAAATGGAATGGCAGCAGCGCACCAAAGAAATGATCATCGACCAATTGCTGAGAAAAGATCCGTCAGTCACTACCGTCGAAGAAAACCTGGAACTATTGGGCCTGCGCCTAGAACCGCCGTTTACGTCCATCATCATCCAGTTCACCGAACGCGAGACTGCCAACCGCATCCTGATCCAGCAAGTGGAAAAAGCCATCGGCACCGGAATCGCCAGCTTCATCAACGTCAACCGCCTCGTCGTCATCCTCAGCGGCGTCGAACCAGAAGCTGTCGATGGCCAAGTCCAAGCGCTTCATGCGCTGCTGAAAAAACTCGATCTCCAGTTCCGGATGTCGTACAGCCTGCCCTATCACCATCTGCGCAAATTCAGCCAGTCCTACGAAGACTGCGAAATCACGCTCGAAATCAGCGGTTCAGGCAAAGAACTGACCTCGTTCGCCTACATCGAGCTGAAATCGCTGTTCTACCAAGTGGATGAAACCGTTTCGGAACGCTTTGCGCACCGCGTCCTGAAAAACTTGGACAAAACGAAAGCCGAAACGCTGGAATCGTTCTTCGCCAATAACCTCAACATCCAAAAGACGGCGGATGATTTGTTCCTGCACCGCAATACGCTCATCTACCGCCTGAAAAAAATTGTCGACGAGACCGGCTACGATCCGAAGAATTTCAAAGACGCGCTGATCTTGCAGGCGGCGCTGTGGATTTTCCAGAAATGGGAGCGCAAATCCATGTCTTGACATGCAAAAAAGCTTTCCGTTTTTCGGAAAGCTTTTTTCATCTTTATTTTTGCAGGCGCGCCGTGAAATCCGACAGGCGCTCGAGAGTGCTGATGTTGCGGTTGCATACCGCGCTGTCCATGCAGATGTAATTTCCACGTTTGACGAATTGGTCCTGCCCGGAGCTTTTCGTGCGGGCGGTGAACAAGCCCACTTCACTGTGGCGGTTGCAGATGGCGCAGATGCCTTTTTTCCCGCTGCGCGACAGCGTCCCGGAGACGCCTTCAAGCCGGCCGTCTTTCTGGGTCACGAGGTACATCAAGTTCGAACTTTCGGTCCACGCCAAATACGACATTTTGCTGAAGTCGAGAGTGTCGGGCTTCGGTCCTTTGAGCTTTTTCGCTTTCGGGAACAGCTTCGCAAGCGCTTCGCTGGCGGCTGCAGGAAATGGAATGATATACGGCACGAGCGCTTCGAGGAACGCTTCGGCGTCCGCCGATTCCTTCACTGCTGACAGCGGGCCCAGCACCGCCTTCTGTTCTTCGGTCAGCGCAGGGAATAACTTGAAGACTTTCTCATGCGCCAGATGCCGCAGCACGCTCAATACTTCGGCGTCGTTGCCCGTCGCCTGTCCCGTGACCAGGATTGCGGCCTGGTCTTTGATGAAATTGAATTGGTCGTTGCGGATGAACGCTTCCGGACGTTCCGAGCCGCCGCCGGTTTTATCGGTCGTTTCTTTGACATGTATCATGATTAGCCACTCCTTATCGCGTTAGATGAGGTTTATAAGGAAGCAAAGAATCGGACGGAGCTCTCCCTTTTCATTTCATCATACTTGAGTTGACTGTCAATTTCCATTTGCGCAAACCTTATCCTTTTTATGGAAGGTTATTGCCATCCAGTAATTTACAGGCCATAATTAACAGTATACACACCAGTTAAAGGAGCGATTCGATGAAACAAACAGCAGCAGCGGCTTTCATCAGCCTCGGCGTCTTAGCATTGCTCGCTGTCGGCGGGTTCCTGCTGATTCAGAACGGCTCTTCCAATGAAGACGAAACACCGGCACCGATTCGGGCCACCGAAAATTCTACGCCGCAGCCGGCAGCTGCCCCTGCTTCGCAGGAAGAGTTCGCCGGCAGTTCAAAGAGCCCTGTCCAGCTTTCCGGCGATATGAGCGATTACGAAATCCAATTATACCTTCACGAAATGACGCATAATAAAGTCTACGCCGATGTTAAATTCGGCTCCCGGCCTTTGACGGCGGACAGCGTTGCGAAGCTGATCGAGATTGTGCAGGCCAACAGCTACCAGGACGAGAAATTCTACCTGGAGACGCTCAGCGCTTGGCAGGAAGGCAATTTCTCCAATGCGGTCGATGTCCACAACACGATCTGGAGTTGGCACGGCGGAACCATCGGCAAAGCCACGCGGCTGATGACAGACCAGGAAGAACAGGAATACGCCAATATGCGTCACTAAACGCAGGTGAAGCATTTCCCGAAAGAGAGGAAATGCTTTTTATTTGAGTGAAAAAATAAAAATTGTTTATAAACAATATTTATTTATTGATAAACGATATATTTTGAGGTATGATTTAATCAAAGACAGGGCAGGGGAAATTCGGCCAGTCGCGCAGATGATGTGCTGGCAGCTGTTCCCCCGCTTAACTATGATTTGAAACGAGGTGCTTTACATGAAACGGGAAACACTTTTTTTGAAGGCGGTACTCGTCTTGATGGCGCTGCCGGTTCTGGCGGTCTGCATATTCGTCGTGCCTCCGATATCGGAGTTCGCCGGCGAATTGATCGATGGGGTGCCTTTTGTGCAATACTTCTTCATGGCGGCGCTTTACGCGACGGCCGTTGCTTATTTCGTGGCGCTATACCAGACCTTGAAGCTGCTCGGCTATATCGATCGCAATATCGCTTTCTCAGAGCTGTCGGTCAAAGCCCTGAAGAACATCAAACGCTGCGCACTGGCCATTACTGGCTTGTATGTATTGTGCCTGCCGATTATTCTGTATGTGGCACAAGTTGATGACGCTCCGGGCCTCGGCGGGCTTGGCCTCGTCATCACATTCGGCGCATTGGTCATCGCGGTTTTCGCAGCGGTGCTCCAGAAACTACTGCAAAATGCCATCGAGTTAAAATCTGAAAACGATTTGACGGTCTGAGGTGAATGATATGGCGATAATTATCAATATTGACGTAATGCTGGCCAAGAAAAAAATGAGTGTAACCGAGCTGTCTGAGCGGGTCGGAATCACGATGGCCAACCTTTCCATTCTGAAAAACGGCAAAGCGAAAGCGATACGCTTTTCCACGCTGGAAGCCATTTGCAAGGCATTGGATTGCCAGCCCGGCGATATTTTGGAATACAAAGAAAGCGAATGAACACAGGAAAAGGCCCGACCGGCACAGGTCGGGCCTTTTTGATGCCATTTATTAAAGGATTTCGCCGCACGACTCACGGACGACAAGCGACGGCTCGAGCTGAACCGTTTCGGGCTGCATGGTTTCGCCCCGGCGTTTCGCCGCAATGGCCAGAATCAGCCGCTCCGCCGCTTCCCGTCCCATTTCATAGGCCGGCTGCCGGATGGTGGTGAGCGGAGGATTCAAATGCTTCGACCATTCGGTTTCATCGTAGCCAAGCAATGCAATATCCTGCGGCACGGCGATGTTCAATGTACCGAGGGCGTCAAGGATCTCCAGCGTCAGCCGATTATTGGTCGACAGGATGGCATCCGGCTTGCCGCTCCCTGACAGCAATTGCTTCATCGCCGCCAGGCAATCTTCTTTGGTTTCGACAACTTTGATCAGTGCCGGATCTGTCTGGAGCCCATGCGCCGCTAACGCCTGTTTATAGCCTTCGAGCCGCTCTTGCCGGGGGCTGATGCCGTTTGCCGGATACAGAAAAATGGCGATGCGGTTTTTCCCGAGCGCCGCGAGGTGGGACACGGCAAGCATCGTCCCTTTAAAATTATCAGCAACGACCGTGTCGACTTCGACGCCCTTCACCCGCCTGTTCAAAAAGACGAGCGGGAACGCTTCTGCAGCGAGCGCAGCAAATAGCGGATTGTCCTCGGATGCCGGATTGATGATGATGCCATCGAGCTGCCGCATCAAAAATTCCTTGATGTTCTTGCCTTCTTTCTCCGGATCGTCCCGTGAATTCAAGATCAGCAAGCTATAGCCCGCTTCCTGGCAGGCATCCTCGATTCCTTCCAGCACCATCAGCCAAAACGGATTTTGCAGATCGGACAAAATCAGCCCGATGGAATCGGTCTTCATTTGCTTCAATCCGCGCGCCAGTGCATTGGGGCGGTAATCGAGCGCATCGATGGCATCCTGCACCTTCCGCCTCGTGGCATCGGCAATGTAATCGGTGTTGTTCATCACGCGGGAAACGGTGGAAATCGACACCCCCGCCTGCCTGGCGACATCTTCGATCGTCAGCTTGCGCTTTGCCGGAATGTCCGTCATGCCCCAGCCACCAATCCGTACCGTTCGGCAGCTGCGTAAATCTGTTTGGCTTTCTCGATTACCGGACGATCGACCATTTTGCCGTCGAGCATAAAGACGCCGGCGCCTTTCGCTTCGTTGTCGGCATGCCACAAGACCTTCACCGCCCAGTCGATTTGTTCCTGGGACGGGCTGTAGACTCCGTGAATCGTTTCGAGCTGCTTCGGATGGATCGCCATCTGGCCATTAAAGCCGAGCGCACGCGTCGAAGCTCCCCGTTTCTCAAGGCTGTCGGCGTTGTGGACATCCGGAAAAACGGTGTCGTAAACGCCCGGAATGCCTGCCGCTTTTGCATGGGTAACGATACGTGAGCGTGCATACAGCGCTTCTAGTCCGGTTTCGGTCAGCGTCAAATCCAGGTCCACTGCATAATCGATGGCACCGAAAGCGACGCCGCTGATGTACGGGCTGCTGAAGATGTCCTCGAGGCGGACGATTCCCACCGCGGTCTCAATGAGTACGA
Source organism: Planococcus sp. APC 3906 (assembly GCF_030407685.1). Lineage (NCBI taxonomy): Bacteria > Bacillati > Bacillota > Bacilli > Caryophanales > Caryophanaceae > Planococcus > Planococcus sp. APC 3906. Next base: position 23,011 of record NZ_JASDCW010000006.1, read on the forward strand.
TCAGCTCACCTTCGCTGCCCATGCGCTGCCACGTTTCAGCTGCTTGTTCGGCACTTTCCGTTTTCGGCAGCATAATGCCCGTCACGTATTTATGCTGCGCAAGCGCGGCGTCTTCACGATACCATTCGGTGCCGAATTGATTGACCCGCAAGAAAATCGGCGTCGCCGGCTTCTCGCTCAGTTCGTCGAGCGCCTCGGCGATGGTGTTCCGCGCACCGGCTTTTTCGTCCGGATGCACGGCGTCTTCCAAATCCCATAGCAGCGCGTCGGCCCCGCTATTGATCGATTTCAACAAACGCTCTTTTTTCGTTCCCGGCGTAAACAATAAACTTCTATAAATCATCTTCCATCCCCCTTATCAAATGATCCCGCCATTGCGCAGCTCTTCGATTTCCGCCGGCGTCAACCCCAATTCTTCATAAACCGCTTTGTTCGACGAACCCAGTTCCAATCCCGCATGGCGGATTTCGCCCGGTGTCCGGGAAAGCTTCGGCGCTGCGTTGAGCATTTTCACTTTGCCGAAATGCGCATCGGGCACTTCGACAATGTTTTTGCGGTGGATGAAATGCGGATCTTCCATGATTTCCTGGACGTTGTAAACCGGCGCGATCGTCGCTTCAAAACGGATAAAGCGCTCCAGGATTTCTTCCTGCGGAAACTGCTTCATCCAGTCCGCAATGATCGCTTCAAGTTCATCGGCATGCTGCAGTCGCGCCTGGTTCGTGGCGAACTTCGGATCGGCGAGCAGCTCTTCCCGGCCAATCGCTTTGAAAATCCGTTCGACAATCGCCGGCGATGTGCCCGAAATGGCGAGCCATTTGCCGTCCTGTGTTTCGTATAAATTGCGCGGCGCCGTCCAGCCGGTGCGATTGCCTTTTCTTCCCGGAATGACGCCCAATTGGTCAAATTCCATCACCTGGTTGCCGAGCATGCCCATCAACGCTTCGTAGATCGGCAAGTCGATCGATTGCCCTTTGCCGTCTTCCGAATGATCCCGTTCGTAGACCGCCACCATCGTGGCATAGGCCCCCATCATCGCTGTCGCGTAATCGGCGAGCGCGAAGCTTGGCAGCACCGGTCCGCGGTCCGGAAAGCCGTTAACCTGCGCAAAACCCGACATCGCTTCCGCAAGCGTGCCGAATCCCGGGCGCTCTTTATACGGGCCGTCTTCGCCAAATCCGGATACCTTCACTAAAATGAGGCCGGGGTTTTTTTTCGCCAGCGACTCGTAGGTGATGTTCCATTTCGCAAGCGTCTGCGGCCTGAAATTGGTGATCACGACATCTGCCGTCTCTGCCAATTGGTGGAACAGTTCCTGCCCTTTCGGCGTGCTGAAGTTCAGCGTAATCGGTTTTTTATTGCGCGACACGAGCTTCCATTCAAGCGATTCACCGTCCTTGTGGCTACCGGCATTGCGCAGCGGATCGCCAGCCGGGTGTTCCACTTTAATCACTTCGGCGCCAAAATCGCCCAGGTAAGTCGCCAGCATCGGACCCGCCAGCACCGTCGAGGCATCAATGACGCGCAGCCCTTCGAGCGGCAGTTTTTTCTTGTCCTCCATTTTTCCATCCCCTTATTTTTTCGCCGTGATTTCTGAAAACGTTTTCAGAAGGTTTCGTCCATCATATATTTTATTCAGAAAAATGTAAATACTTTCATCATCCATTAAAAATAGCGCAGCCGGCTGACTTTCAACCGGCTGCGCTAGTAATATTTCTTCCTTATAGAAATCAGTGTGCTTGTTCTTTCACTTTTGCCAAGTTCTGAATGATTGCGTCTGTCACTTCGACCGTATCGTAGGTCCCGCCAAGGTCGCGGGTCAGGATGCCTTGCCTTGTCGTTTCTGCAATGGCGTTGTTCAAGCGAATTGCTTCTTCGGTTAATCCAAGATGGTCCAGCATCAGCGCCGCACTGCCAATCGTGCCGATCGGGTTGGCGACGCCTTTCCCAGCGATGTCCGGAGCAGATCCGTGGACCGATTCAAACATGCTCGGCGTCCGCCGTTCCGGATTCAAGTTGGCGCTTGCAGCGACGCCAAGGCTTCCGGCGAGCGCGCTGCCGAGATCCGACAAAATGTCCGCAAATAAATTCGAAGCGACGACCACTTCCAGTTCTTCCGGATGCAAGACAAACTCTGCAGCCATCGCATCAACGAGCCGCTGATCTGTTTCGACATCCGGGTAGTCTTTGCTGACGCGTGCAAACACTTCGTCCCACAGCACCATGCCGTATTGCTGGGCATTGCTCTTCGTGACGCTCGTCACTTTTTTCCGGTCGCGCGTCCGCGCTAAATCGAATGCAAAACGGATAATCCGCTCGCAGCCTTTTTCCGTGAACAACGCCGATTGGACAGCGACTTCATTGCCCGTGCCCCGCCCGGCGAAATTGCGTCCGCCGATTCCGGAATATTCACCTTCTGAATTCTCGCGCACCAGCACCCAATTCAAATTGTCGACATCCGGATGATTCAGCCTTCTCGGCACCCCCGGCAAAAATTCAACCGGCCGGATATTCGCCCATTGGTCGAATCCTTGGCAGATGGCCAATCGCAATCCCCATAAACTGATGTGGTCCGGCACTCCCGGGAAGCCGACAGCGCCAAAGTAAATGGCATCGTGATTGCGGATCTGCTCCAAGCCGTCTTCCTCCATCATTTTGCCGTTCTCCAGGTAATATTCGCAGCCCCACGGAAAATAATCGCTTTCGAAAGAAAATTTGCCTTCCGATTCTTCCGCCATATATTCCAGTACACGCATGCCTTCCCGCACCACTTCTTTCCCAATGCCATCGCCCGGAATAACCGCTAACTTAAATGTTTTTGTTCCGCCCATTTTCAATTCCCCCTGTCGTCGCCATCGCTGGCCCTTTGATATGTGTTACAGAGTATATTAGTTTAATGCATACGTTAATGTCAATAATATTTTAAATTTTATGAAAATAAAGTGTTTTTACCATTTAAATTGCTAGGAAATCTATTATTTATATTTTCCTTAAAATTAACGTATACACAAATGATTGTTGAAATAAAATAACGGCCTGCTCCTATAAAGGGCAGGCCGTTATTTATTGACGATTTCGGTATTATTGATTTCATCAAGCACTTCGAGAATTTCCTTCTGTGCGCGTTTTCGGTGGGATTCGATCAGCATGCTTGCAGCTTTGCCGTCTTTTGCCCGCATGCAGAAAACAATCGCTTTATGTTCAGTAATCGATTGCAGCAGAATTGGCCGCTTTTCGATTGTAAACAGCCTTGCCCGGTAAGATTGATCCGCAAAGCTGTCGATGACAGCTTTCAGGCGTTTATTATGGGCATAGTCAATAATCGCCGTGTGAAACAAATCATCCAGCAGCGACCATTGTTTCAAATCTTCATTCAGCAAAGCCGCTTGCTGTTCCTCGATGATGGCATCCAGATGGTCCAGCTCAGCGTCAGTGGCGTTTTCGGTTGCGGTTTCGATAGCCAAACTGTCCAGCCTCGTAATGATTTCATAGACTTCTTTCAAATCTTTCTGCTCGATCGGCGCTACGATAAAACCTCTCCGCGGAACCAGCTGGACAACGCCTTCGATTTCCAAACGCACCAACGCTTCACGGACAGGCGTACGGCTCATCTGCAGCGCTTCGCTGATTTCGCGTTCCAGCAGGGCGGTACCCGGCGGCAGGATCAAATCCCGAATGGCGAGCCGAATCGTGTGATAGGCCCGTTGGGGAAGGCGGTATTCATCCATTCCGTTTAAATTTCGAATGAATAGCTGAAGTTCTTCTTCCATGTTCATGCCCTGCTTCACTCCAAACCATTCCAGATTCACCTTTAAGCCGTCTCGGCATTAAGCAATGTCCATCTATTATAACGACAATGAAATTTTGTGACAACGGCAAGTGTGAATGCTCCGGGCGATTGGACGTGCAAAGAGACACTCCCAGCCCGCAAGCCAGGAGCGCCTCTTTACGAAATCCAAAAACTTATACCTCTTCCAGCCGGTCCGTTGCCGGCGGCGGAGTGATGGAAAGATCGGAAATTTCCTTGCGCCATTCCGGCGTCATGCCGATGTCGAGCGCCGCAAGCGATGGTTCCAGCTGCTCCAAATTGCGTGCGCCGATAATCGGCGCGGTGACGGCCGGATTCGCCATCGCCCAGGCTACAGCCAATGATGCCGGATGATGGCCTTTTTCATTGGCATGCTGCGTAAAACGGTCCGCAATGCGGTAATAGGCCTCTTCAGCATAGCGCTTTTCGTAGTTTTTCTGATCAACCAGCCTGCCCTGCTCCGGCTTTTTGCCGCTGCCGTATTTGCCGGTAAGCAAACCGCCGCCAAGCGGGCTGTACGTGATGACGCCCATGTTTTCAGCGGCAGCGAGCGGCAGGATTTCCACCTCTGCCTGGCGCTTTACCAGATTGTACATCGGCTGGACGCATTCAAAGCGCGCCAGGCTTTCTTTATAGGAAATGCCGAGTGCCGTGGCGATTTGCCAGGCCGCCCAATTGCTGACTGCCGGATACAGAATTTTCCCTTGGCGCTGGAGATCATCCATCGCCCGCAGCGTCTCCTCGATCGGCGTCTCCGGATCGAACGCATGCACAAAATAAAATTCAATGCGGTCCGTATTCAGCCGCTTCAGGCTCTTCTCGACTTCCTTGACGATGTGGCGGCGCGACAATCCGCGGTCATTGACGCCTTGGCCAGTCGGTCCATTCACTTTCGTCGTCAACACCAAGTCATCCCGGCTGTCTGCGATGCACCTTCCCAAGATTTCTTCCGCTGCGCCTTTATTGTAGACATTCGCACAGTCAAAAAAATTGATGCCGGCTTCCCGGCAGCGATTGAACATCGCCCGCGAAGTTTCTTCATCGGCGTTGCCGCCAAATGACATCGTTCCAAAACAAAGGCTCGATACTTTAATGCCCGTTTTTCCAAGCGTCCGGTATTCCATAGACATTCCTCCATTTTAAATTAATGAAATCGAATTCCACTCTTTAATGCCGGCTTATCCTTTCATATATTCCTTTCCTTCTCTTTTCGCAATCGCCATCGCCCACAGCAGCAGGACAATGACTACTGCAAGGACAGCAGCAAGAAACAGCCAGCCGAACGTGAACGAACCGGTCACATCCACAATAAAGCCGAACAGTGGCGGTCCGAGGATGACGCCCCAGGAGCCGATCATCAGGCTGAAGCCGCTGGCGATTCCAGCCTGCTTCACTGGAACCAGCTCGGTGGCGGCGTTCATCCAGACTCCGTTGAAACCCGAAATGCAGAAACCGAAAGCGATGGTGATGGGCACCATCACCCAAAACACCGTTCCCGGCGGAAGCTGGCTGATCCCGAGCGAGATGACTATCGACAAAGCCGCAATGATGGCCATGACGATGATCCGCTTTCCTTGAAAGACATGGTCGCTGATCATCCCCCATGCGATGCGGCCGAACGAGCCGCTCACTTCTGAAATCACCAGCAGCATGCCCGCTGACACGAGACCGATGCCGATGTATTCATAAGCGAACAGCACCAAGTATGTATTCAAGATCAATTGGCTTCCGCTCAGCCCCATAGCGGCGATGCTGACCAGCACCAGCGGCTTTTCCTTGAACATCTGCAGAATCGAAGCCAGCAAACGCGCCGGCTCCTCTGCAGATTCCACTTTCGCGTCGTCTTCCGGCGGGTCGGAATAAAAGCGATAAGCAAGGATACCTGTAAGAATCAGCAGCAGGCAGGCCCCCAAAAGCACCGGACGCCATCCCCAAACAGTCGCGGCCGGAAGCAGCAAAAGCGCTGCCAGGGCAGATCCCAGCGTCACGCCCATCTGTTTGATGCCCATAGCGGTTCCCCGCTTTTCAGAAAACCAGTGGATGATGCCTTTATTCGATGTCGGATGCATAGCGCCATAGCCGACACCGCCCAGCACCACCATGAACAGGACCACCGCATAGAGGGAAGTCAGCGTCATCAGGATAAAGGACACACCCAGGCACAGCGACAACAGGAACAACAGCTTTTTCGAACCGATTCGGTCCACTAAGAACCCTGCGGGAATCGCAATTGCCGATTGCCCCAAGAACAAGGCTGCAGGAAGCATGCCAATCTGCGCTTTTGTCAGCGACAAATCCTCCCCGATCAGCACACCAAGAGGAGCTAGGCTTCTCCCGATAAAAGCCACCATGATCTGGGCAATCAGCAGCCACGTTAGCATGCGCCACGGATTGATAGCGAATAATGCATCTTCGCGAATGGTTTTGTTCATTTACACTCATCTCTTTTTGCCGGCTCTGGCAGAAATCCCAATATCTCGTCGGCGGTTATTTTGGACTGGCTCCACTGGACGGCCGTATTCCGGCGTGGACATTCGGGCTTCAACAGTTCCATAGATTTTCGAAGCCACCTTTTCGTCAGTGTACGTTCATTATTGCGGACATCCCAATCGGAGTCAATTCAGTTGTTTAATTATTCTGATTAATCGTTTCACCTTTTCGGTTCTAAGGCAAAAAAAAAAGCAGCCTTTAGGGCTGCTCCAACTGAAAATGAAAATACTTTTATCGATATTAATTTTAACTTTTTCCAAAGCTCAAGATATGAATTGCAATACGAATAGTTCCGTTGTTCTTTTCCATAATTGAAGAGAACAATGTTTCCGGCTCATCCTCCATTCAGCTCTAGCGGGAAAACACCGGGTTCCCTTTTTGCCCGACCCACAAAGCTGTCTGTTCCATCTGCAGTGCCAGAGCAAGCAGTCGATGCTCCTCGCCTTTTGCAGCCATAAACTGCACGCCGATCGGCAAGCCGCCATCAGAAACATGGACCGGCACCGACATCGCCGGCTGCCCCGTCAAGTTCGCGAGTTGGGTATACGGCGTATAAGTGAGGCTCGGCAAAAACATTTCGTAGATCAAGTCCTGCTGCGCATCCATCGTCTGCGCCGCCGAAAAACGTGCCAGGAGATCCGTTCGCGACGCAGTGTTATGCGTCAGCTCACCGATTTTCGGTGCGGTATAAGCGGTGGCAGGCGTCAAATAAAAGTCGTAGCACTGATGGAGCTCCGCCATTTTAGCAGCGGCCATATCCCAAGAAGCCAGGCTTGCCGAATAATCAGCAGCCGATACTTGTTTGCCGGCTTCACTCAGGAGCCACGACTCGATTTCCATATCTCCGGCCTCCAATGCGCGTCCGGACATGCGGCCAAGATTGCGTGCAAGCAACGCCATCTCGCCGCTGTTCATCAAATAATAATCCTGCATCAAGCGGATGCCGTCGATGCCGTTGGATGCCTCTTCCACTTCATGCCCTTCCTGCAGCAGCCATTGGACCGTTTTCTGAAGCGCATCTTTTGCGTCTTGCGAAACGGGCGTACCGACTGGCGAGTCGGCGGCAACTGCAATGCGCAATTTGCATTCCGGCTGCTGCTTGAAAAGTTCGCTGTATTTCCCGGGAAATAAAGGTGTCTGGAATGCCGCTTCCGGTTGGACCGTCTGCAGCACATCGAGCAGCGCGCAACTATCACGTACCGTTCGTGTTAATCCAAAGTCGATGGAAGCGCCTTGCCATTGCCGGCCTGTACCTGGCCCGACCGGCGTCCGGCCGCGTGTCGGCTTCAAGCCAAAGAGCCCGGTGAACGAAGCTGGGATGCGGATCGAACCGCCTCCATCGCTGGCACCTGCCATTGGGACAATGCCCGACGCCACAGCTGCAGCAGCACCGCCGCTTGAACCGCCTGGCGAATAATCCGGGTTCCACGGATTGCGCGACGGACCATAAAGCTCCGGTTCGCTGATATTCTTCAAGCCAAATTCCGGCGTATTGGTGTGGCCGATGAATGATAGCCCCGCTGCTCCCAATCGGGCAACGAAATGGGAATCGCCCTGCGCTACTGATCCTCCCAATAATTTCAAGCCTGCCGTCAACGGTTCGCCTGCCAGCGACTGCGAAATGTTCTTCAGCGCCATCGGCACGCCACCAAAAAGGCCGTCTTGGTTTTTTTCCAATGCCGCAAAAGCTTGTTCCTGGCGAACCGAAGTGAAAGCATTCAATTCCGGTTCCAGTTGCTCAAGGCGCTCAAAAGAAAGTGCCAGCAATTCCGCTGGCGCCACTTCCTTGCTGCGCACCAATTGCGCCATTGCGGTGCCATCCAATGTTAAATAGGTTTTTAAGTCCATCGTTTCCCCCGTTCCGGCTCTTTGGGCCGCATTTTTATCAATCTCTCTAAAAATCATACCATGAGTAAAAAAAGCCTTCCGCATGAACGGAAAGCTTTCCAGCAGGCAATAGGTTACTCATCATCCGGGAGTTCCATGATCTTGATCGTTTTAAAGCCGAGGATCACCTTGAAATTCAAGCCCCAATTGACTGAAATCATATCCAGCTCGGAGTCTGTGACCTTGAAATGCATGACAGTGTCATGATCGCTATCGACGACGATATAGGCATTAGCGTTCGTAAACAGCGTGAAAGATTTATGCGCGATCAAAGTCCAGCCATGTTTCAGGCCGTGGCTCTTGTTGCCCATGGCTCTCCCCCCTTTTCTTGGATTATAGCCCATAACGGCCTCTTTGCGGAAACTTTCGGAAGAATGGTTTTCTCAAAAAACTTTTCATCTCATGGTTACTCTTCTATAATGGGGAGAGTCTGAAAAAAGTAGGTTTTAATGAATGGAACAAATTTTTTGGTTTATCTATGCAGCTTTTCTTGGCACTGCGACTGTCGGCTTCATCCTCCACAGCGGGCCGTTGAATTTTCCAGTCAAGTTTGACCTGGTGGTTTCTGTCATCACCTGGATCGGCTTGTTCGGCTTTGTCACCCAAAACCAGATTTTCGAACCGATCGTCTGGAAGTTCGTCTTTTTCGGCGGCCTCGCCTGGGATATCATTTTTGCCTTCAAACTGAAAAAACAGTTTGAGCATGAGCGCGAAGAAGTCGCGGGTCCGACAGGCACTTTTTTCGTCGCGCTGTCGACTGCTCTTTTCTTAGGTCCTCTGTATTACGGCTTATTCCAATACGCATTTTAAACAAAAGGGTTTTCCGAATAAGGGAAGCCCTTTTTTATTTTGTCCGTAAAAGTGAAAATGTCATTTGTTTGTGGATCTCTATTGGAATATGATGGGGATAACAAGAATAAGGGAGCGATTGGGTGAAAAAGACGGTTTTGTATACTTTAATGCTATTGTTCCTTCTTCCTCTTTTAGCTGGCTGCAATGGGCCTCCGTTGCTCAAGGGCGATTACAACGGAATGGAAATCATCAAGCACGGTGAACTTGTGTATAAAACAAACGACGTACGCGAAACCAAAGAGCTTGTTGATATGATTAATAGGTCGAAACGCGAAGAAACTAATACACGGGAACTCCCGGAACCTGTCGGAACATTAACGTTCCATAGAGAGAGCGAAGAAATTACATTGCCGCTTTATGAAGAAGGCGTCGTGATTAATGAATATTTTGTTTATGCAAGTTTCGATTTCTAACAATCTTTAAAAAGCCGGTTCTCCATCCAGAGAACCGGCTACAGGTAGTAGACAAATATATATTTATGTTATTTAAAGAACAAAAAGTCATTGCATCTTATGTATACCGGATTCTGCGCTCCATGCGGACGCTTTCCGCGGACGAAGCGCTGAGCCTCCTCGTCGCAAGCTCCTGCGGGGTCTCATCACTCCGTTCTTCCGCTGGAGTCGCCGCATTGCGCTCCGAATCCTTGAGAGATTGCTTACCAAAAGTGGATGAGTTGGTTATTCTCTTTAATGAGAGCTACATGCTGACAACCGGTCTGGCCACGAAGACTCCTGTGGGACAGCGAAGGCTGAAGACCCCGCAGGCACGTCAGTGACGAGGAGGCTGAAGCTGAGCCCACGGAAAGCGAAGTGGCCAGAACGGTTGGGCTATAAACAGTTATTCATGTTGATTAGATTTTGTATACAGTCTGAAGCCGGTTCTCCATCCAGAGAACCGGCTTTGCTGATTCAATTCAATATTCTCTCCGCATTTCCTTTCGTCAATGCGATCAAGCCGTCCAAATTTTCCAGCTCGTCCAGTTTGTACATCTGTTCCCGCAAAGATACCGCTGCTCCTCCGCCAATGATGGCGTGGACCAATCGATTGAATTTGCGCTCCAATGCATTGTCGTCCATCGGGTTTTCGATGCTGCCGGTGGCGTTTTTCACAGTATGCGCGATTGTGCTGCCATCCTTCAGGTAAGCCACCGCCTGCACTTCCTCTTCTTTAACAGCGGCATCAACCTGCGGATGGATTTTGCTGCGGAACGCCACAACTTCCGGATTGTGGACGCTGGCATCCGAATACTGAGCTTCCCCCGCATCGCCTTCCAGGAATGCGACAGCGGCGGTGTGGTAAATGCTGAATTTGCCAGCAAGCCCTGTCGGCGGCGTCGGTTTGCCGGTCAGTTCCAAGACATATGGATTGACGGTCAGCTCGATGCGCTCGACATCTTCCGCTTTCACTTGTTTGCCGAGTGCGATGCAGGCATCAATCGAAGGATGGAGCACGATGCCGCACGCATACGGCTTGAACGCGTTCTTCAGCAATTCCCATTCGGTGCCCCATGCGACATTCACTTTCGCTAAATCATGTTCGGGCGCCAAGACATTGGCAAACCCGCGCTTCGCTTCCAGCACTTCTGTTGAGCTGGTAAAGTTCTTCTTGGCGAGCAATGCTGCCATCAACCCATTCTGCGCAGCCTTGCCGGGATGGAACGGCTTGGTCATTGTGCCGAACATTTCGCGCAAGCCAAACGATTGGGTGCCGGCGATGCCAAGTGCCCAAGCCATTTGCTCTTCATTCAACTCCAGCAAAATGCCCGCAGCGGTTGCAGCCCCAAAGACGCCTGTCGAGCTCGTGATGTGGTAACCGAGGTGGTAATGGCTCGGGTACACGGCATTGGCAATGCGCAATTCCGCTTCGCATCCCAAGATGAAAGCGTGCAGCACCTGCTTGCCGGACAAATTCATTTTTTCAGCAAGCGCCAAAACGACAGGTGCCACGGGTCCGCTCGGGTGGTGGATCGTGTCGAGATGGGTATCATCGTAATCGAAAATATGGGAAGACATGCCATTGATTAAAGAGGCCAGCAGCAAATCGGTTTTTTCCGTGCGGCCGAAAATCGAGACTTGTTCCGCCGACTGAATGTCCTCTTTCAGGCCGAGCACCATATCGACCGATGGATGGTGCGCTGCACCGATTGCCACGCCCATCCAATTGTACAAACTTTTTTTGCCATGGATTTTGACTTCTTCCGGGATCTCTTCCATTGTCGTCTTCAGTATATTTTCCACCAATTGTTTTGTCACCATTTCTATTCCCCACCTTCTGTCAATTTTTGCATTGCGTGTTCGCGCGCATTCCGCACGTGGTGCTTGGCGATGCTTTCGGCAAACTCACCATCTCCAGACCGGATCGCGTCTATGAGCATCTTATGTTCGCTGATATTCTGAAGCGGCCGGCCGGATGTCGACAGCGACGCGGACATCATCAAGCCGATCTGCGTCTGCAGCATATTCATGATGGCTTCGAGATAGACATTGCCCGACAAGCGCGCCAATGTCAGGTGGAACTCTGAATTGATGCGCGCCAGTTCATGCACATGGTTAGCCACTGCTTCCTGTTCCGCTTTATCGATCAGTCTGGCCAGTTCGCTGATTCCTTCCGGCGTATGGCGTTCTGCCAGTTTCCGCGCCGCGAGCCCTTCCAGTAATTCGCGCACATCATACAACTGCGCCACTTTGCCGACCGACAGCGTAATGACCTTAACGCCTTTATGCGGCTCGTGCGTAACGATCCCCTGCTCTTCAAGCTTGCGTATCGCTTCCCGCACCGGTGTGCGGCTGACCCCGATTTTCTCGGCCAATCCCCGTTCCGTCAGCGTCTGCCCCGGCTTAATCTCGCCGGTCCGAATAGCGTTATACAAGTATTCATAGACGGAATTCTTCTTCACATCAGTCATTTCGATCATTGCGTGTTCTTGCCCCCCTTTATTTGGTATACCATATTGTTGAAAATTATAGACTTATCCCCGTTTATTAGCAATAAATACTTAATTTTGTATACCAAATAAAAAACCACCGTTCATGGGAACGGTGGTTGCGTGGTTCAGTTAAATTCCTTTTTCTTCGAAGCGCTTCAGGTCATCCCGATGCCCCATGACAATAAGAACGTCGTTTTCCCGCACTTCATCATTCGGTACCGGCGCAATATTGACGTCTTCTCCGCGTTTGATCGCGAGAATAATAATCTTGTATCGCTCCCGCAAATTAAGCTTCGCCAATGTGCGGTTCGCGATTTTGTCCGATGCCGTCAATTCCTGGATGCTGTAATCCTTCGACAAATCGATATAGTCGATGATTTTTTCCGAATCCATATGGTGCGCGACGCGGACACCCATTTCATACTCCGGCTGGATGACCCGATCAGCACCGACTTTTTCAAGGATTTTCTGGTGCTGCAGGTCTCGGGCCTTCACCCAAACCTTCGAAACGCCAATCTCCTTCAACATCAATGTGCAAAGTACGCTTGCCTGAAGATCATCCCCGATGGCGACAATGGCGTTGTCGAAATTCCGCACGCCCAGTGCTTTCAATTCGCTTTCATCCGTCGCGTTGGCAATGACGGCATGGGAGGAGTGATCGCGGTTCGCATCCACTCTCTCCATATTCGAATCGATCGCCAGTACTTCATGGCCCATTTTATAAAGCTCTTGGCACACACTGCTGCCAAAACGGCCAAGGCCAATTACCACGACTTGTTTTTTCACTTTAATTCCCTCTTTCTGCGCTATCCTTCAATCATCTCTGATAGCTAAAATCTACCCTCGCGAGCCCTTGTTGTCAAATGGCATCCCTTGGCTGGGTTCTGTTGGAATGGAAAAGAATTTTCCTGAACAATAGATAAAGAGAGAATGGCGTGTGAAAAGGCACGCCATTCTCTCTCTATGTACCTTCCAGTGAAACTTTGCATCGAAGCCAAGGGCGCCTTATTCGATCAGCGATTCAGCGATTCGAATCGCTTTTAAAAGAGCGAATTCGACTTTATTGAGCCGCCTTTTCAGCAGGGTCTGCCATTCAAACGCTTCCGGGCTTCCTGGCTTTGTTTCCGACAGCTGCCAGATATCTTTTAACAACGGCATGGTTGGCAGATTCACTGCCAAATCCTGCTCGAAAAGATCGCCGCTGACGTAACTGAGCGGAATCAATTCATGGGCGATTGCAAGCATCGCTTGGTTGAATTTTTTCGCTTCGCCGTCTTGCCAATCTTTCCGGTCTGCGAGCTTATTGAGCTGTGCTCCCAGTGCTTGGAGCTTTCCAGCGCGCTCCAAAGCCTTCGACAAATCCAACTGCTCTCCCGCCGCACGGGCATAAGCTTCCAATGCCGCAGAAATTTCAGCAGCGCCTGCAGCATGATTGAGTGCCATCACTTTGCGCGAACAGGCATCGTAGATCAGTGAAACGTAAACTTGGCAATCGCGCCGCAGGTTTTCAGGGTCGAGCTTGTCGAGCGTATCTTCCACAGTGTGCCACCACCAGCCGAAGCCACCGGATTTTATTCCTCCGAACAGCTTCACTAAGGTGCGTGACGCTGCATCGTCCGTTTGCGGCTGTTCGGAAAGACCCATGAACAACGCAGGAACTCCCGGTCCCCAGAAAGATTGGTCGCCGCCTCTTCCAAAGCGCTTGCCGATAAAAGCTTCGCCTGTCAGCGCCTCGACGAACGAGCCTCCGTAATCGCGCGTTTCGGCCATGCAATTGCTTTCGCCCAGGATTTGCGCCCCTTTCCCGCCCAACGAATCGGCATAGACATGCAACAGGCAATGTTCATGCAGCTCTTCCCAATGGCTGTCACAATAATAGGCGGATCCTGAATAGCGGCCGTGGGAATGGCCGGACCAAAACGCCAAGCGCAGTGTCCGGCGCAAAGGCATTGGCTGGCTCATCAGAATCCGTGCCGTTTCAAGCAATGCTGCATTGGCGCTGGCGTTGTCCATTGCGCCATAATGCCAGGAGTCGATATGGCTGCTGAACAACACGAATTTTTCCGGTTCGACTTCACCTTTGATGTCTGCTATTAACGTGGGGATTTTGCGCCAGCCGGTATCGACTTCCGTTTTCAGCCAGACCTTCAGTGGTTCGCCGGACCGGGCCAATTGGCCGAGCAATTGGGCCCCTTCTTTTTCCGTGATGGAAAGCACCGGAATTTTCGGGAACTCTTTTTTCGTCTCCGGCGTCGGATTGCCCCAGACCCGGGACACAGTCATTTCATGTGTGATGGACCCATTGATGAAAATTCCGGCAATCGCTCCTGCCTGCTCCAGCATTTGCACCCCGCCCGGCGTCGCTATCCCGTCCGTCAGCACCACTTTTCCGGCTGCTTCCATGCCAGAGGCGAGCTCTTTCACATAAAGCAGCTCTCCGTCGAGGCCCTCATTGCCGGTCGAAGTGGACATCGAATGGGTGATGCATGGAAACTCCATGCCGCCCGCCTGCAATTCTGCCGACAGCGGCAAACTGATAAAGCCGTCATGAAAGCTCAAGGCGGTTTCAAGACCCAGAGCGTCAAGCTCCCCCTTTACGTATTGGAACGCCCGCAGCTCTTCTGGCGAACCGGAGAGCCGAACTTCTTTCGCAATTTCTGCCGTAAACGCCATCAATTTCTCTGCTGATACCTTGTCGCTCAAGTCCAGGTGTGTTTTATTCAACTCGACAACCATCGAAAACCTCCTTTTCCGGCGTTGATATGCCTCGTTTGGTTACAGGACAAAATCCTTCGCGGCCGTTTTAACTTGTTCAAATGGCTGAAAGCGGCTGCCGCTCAAATCACTGACGGCATCGATAAACGTATTGGTGGTATGCGGCGTGTCATAAAGGATTTTGAAAAACTCCGCACGCTGATCTTTCGCAACCGAATCATAGCCTTTGCCGACCATCCAACGGCCGTAATAATAGGAAGGATAATAGGTTTTTTGAATGGGATGCGAGAAAAACCGGTAGCAATTATTCGCTTCGATGGGTCCCAGCATCCCTTTGTCCATCATATAAGCGATAGCCTCTTCTTTGTTCATCTTCCCTTCATTGAACAGATAACAGGCATTGGTCATGGCCATTCGCTGCATATCGATCCAATCGCGCGCCAGTTTATAATGCTGCTTCGCTTGCAGGGTGATGCCTTCGGTTTCTTCTTCGTCGCGGTCCCATCCTAGAAAATGAAGTGCACTTTCAGGCCCCCCTTCGAACAACGCATTCGTCGGACTGTTGATCAGGTAATAAGAAGCTTCGATCGGCAGTTTGCCTTGCTGAAAAAGATAATCCCAGCGGCAGTAAAATGCCTGATGGCCCGGATAGCCTTCATGCGCCATGATCTGCGCCAGCACCGGTTCTGTCCAAGGCCGGTCAATATTGAATGTCAGATTGCCGCGGAAATTGCCGGTATACTTGGAATATCCGCTCCAAAATACCCCTTGAATCGACTTGATGTAATCCAATCCGTCTCCTTCGGGCAATTCAATGACCCGCTTTAATGTTCCTTCTTTGCTTTTGTCTTTCATCGACTCTGCCACTTCAATTACTTTATCAGGCGCAATCAATGTCTCAGCGAGCCAGCTTTGCGCTTTTTCTTGCAGGCTGCCTTTATAGCCGAGCTCTCCCAAGCCTTTTTCCACAAGTTCGCGGTGCCCCGCCATCGTTTCTTCCGGTATCAGTGTGGCCGGCAATTCCTGGATGTTGGCAATATATTCTGCATAAGGCAAATCGTCGCCTTGAAGGCTGCGGCCAAAATAGCGGTATGCATTGACCATCGAGCGCAAATACCTGCCCGGATGGCCGGCAAGCCCCTGGATTTCCTTTTCCACCTCATCGATTTTGCGGCCAATTTCATCAAAGTTCCGGAGTGAAGGCTTGACGCTGCTGTAGCTGGCTGACGCCGTTTCCGTATCGTGCAGTTTTAAGGTTTGTTCGTTGAGGCTTAAAACGATATCCACTATCGCTTCTCCCACCGGTTCTGAAGTCCAACGTAAGGTCATCTTTCCATTCCCCTTTCGTACTGCATTTCAATATCCCATAATGTGCGTATGTCTTCGAGCACCAACTTGACCATCATTGCATAGAGCTTTTCCCCTTTGTCCGCCGTTGCTGCCCCAGCGTTGCCAGAAAAGGCTTCCGGATACAGCGTGGCCCCGCCATTTTTAAAACGGAAGCGTTTGGCCAAGGGAATTTCGTGGCTGCCGACGCCTTGCGTATAGGCGTACCGCTCATCGATTGCCAGGACCATTGACGTTTCATCTTCGCCGGCATGGCCCGGGTCCGGAGCAATCCTTTTGATGTCTTCTCGGTAATCGATATACCAATTGATGGTCAGTGTCCGTATTCCGATATCCGCCAATTTTTCAGTGACAAGATCGAGGCTCGCAATGTTGCCGCCGTGGCCGTTGAACAAAATGATGTTGCTGAATCCGTTCTGGTAAAAGCCTTTGCAAATTTCAAGAACATAATTCCCGAAAACTTCACCCGGAACATCAATCGTCCCGACAAACGGCGCAAGTCCCCAGGAATGGCCATACGCCACTTCAGGCGCCATCAGAATCCTGTCGCCTGCCTCTTCTTCAAGCCGCCTGACGAATTCCCTTGGAATCAGCACATCCGTGCCAAGCGCACAATGTGGGCCATGGGCTTCGATCATGCCGATCGGCAACAGCACCGTATTGATGCTTTTCTGAAGTTCTTTAAAATCGTTCAAATTCATCGTCATCATATCCATAAGCCGCTTCCTTTCTCACTGCACAATTCGGGCTTTTTCTCAATCAAAGCTGGGCATCCGAGCGCTCTGCATCGTTTCAAGCTGATGCGCGGCGCGCAGCAATTCAATGTCCTGAAAATGCGGGGCGGCCAGCTGCATGCCTACCGGCAAACCATCGGCCGTGAAACCCATATTCACTGACACTGCCGGATGGCCGCTGATGTTGAAAGGTCCCGTGAACAGCATTTCATCTTCTTCGCTGCCGATCACCGGATCTTCCGCAAGGGCGGCAAATGACACCGTGGGCATCAATAACAAGTCGAATGTGTTAAAAAGGGTTGAGACGGCTGATGTGAACCGCTTCAGGTCCCGCTGGCCATTCAAGTAATCAACCGCTTTCGCCTCCATGCCCTGCTCAATCTGACGATACGTCATCGTTGCATACTCCTCTTTCCGGCCAAGCCATTGCTGATGGATCTGCGCCGCTTCCGGCAGCAGCACCGCCATGATCATATCCTCCATGCGTGCCCATCCTTCAATTTCCACCTCATCGATGTGCCAGCCAAGTGAACGGACATGCTGCAGCGTTTCCTTATAGACACGGGCCACGTCAGGCGTGAGTCCGCCGAGAAGGCGCTCCGGCAGAACACCGACGTGTTTAGCATCCAACGCACTGAAATTGCTGATGTCCACTTCACCGGAGCCACCCGTCAATGAATGGGGATCTTGCGGGTCAAAGCCCGCAATCACCTCCAGCACCAGCGCCGCATCAAGCGCATTGCGGGCAATCGGCCCGGCGTGGTCGAGCGACCCGCTTAACGGAAAGACCCCATGGACGCTGACCAGCCCGCGCGTCGGCTTGAGTCCGGCAACCCCGCAATAAGAAGCGGGAATGCGGATCGATCCGCCGGTGTCCGAGCCAAGTGAAAAATAACCGATGCCGCTTGCAACGGCAGCCGCCGAGCCACCGGACGAACCGCCCGACGTTTTCGAAAGGTCCCACGGGTTGTTCGTCTTGCCGAAATCCGGATGGACGATTCCATATGCGAATTCAAGCATATTGGTTTTTCCAAGCATGACGGCACCCGCCGCGTCCAGCTTACTGACCGCAGTCGCACTGTAATCCGGCACAAAATCTCTCAGGATCGGGGAAGCGCACGTAGTACGGATTCCCTCCGTATAAAATAAATCTTTTGCGGAATACGGAATCCCTGCAAGCAGATGGCTTGGCTTGTTCGCCAAAAATGCCTCTTCCGCTTTTTTTGCCTGCCGCAGCGCAGAGTCTTCAGCCACCGTTATAAACGCATTCAATGCCATCCCGATTTTTTCCTGGCGTTCAAAGGACAGTTTCACCACTTCCACCGGGGACACTTGTTTCTGGCGATACAAAGCGGCAAGCTCGATAATTGAAAGGTTCAGCACATTCTCCATAGTTCACGCTCCTATTGCCAGCAAAGGATCGCCGTTATTTATGGCAAGGGAACTGACCAAAAATAACACGACGCCATCCGTATGCGAGCGGATTTCCTGAAGGGTATCGCCGAATTCGTCTGCCAGCCTTCCCAATAGCTGTCCTTTGGCGACTTCTTCCCCCACTCTGATGTGCGGATACCACAGCCCGCGTCTATCGGACCGGTACCAGTCAAAAACAGAGATATAAACCGAGTCAGCTTTCCGAACTTCATCAGCCAGGATTCCCAAAGACGCCAAAACATTGCGGACGCCCCGCTGCAGCATTTCCGAGTCCTGTCCACTCATAATCCCTTGTTGCCCGGCCTCTGCAATGATGGCTGGGATGCCCTGTTCAGCGGCGCATCCATAAGTGGATCCCGGTACTTGGCCGCTGCTGCCGATCACATAGCTGATTTCAAATAACGATGCCATGCCTTTTGAAGTTTCTTGCACTTTCCGATCTTCAGCTGCGTGGTAAATAGTGAACGGCACCAGCGCTTCGATCATATCGCCCCCGTGGAGGTCAATGATGTAATCGACCTTCTTCATCACCGCTTCATTGAGCCAATAAGCGAGCCTTTCCGCATCGCTTCCATGTTGATTTCCAGGAAACATGCGGTTCAGGTTTTTATGGTCTTTTGGGTGGACATAAATGCTGCGGGCATAAAATGCAGCAGGATTTGCAATCGGCAAAACGATTGCCTTTCCTTTCATCTCTTCAGGGTCAAGCGCCGCACCAATCTTTTGAGCCGCGTCGATTGATGTATATTCACAGCCATGGATGCCACCCATAACCAGAACTGTCGGGCCTTCCTGAGAACCGTTGACCAGAAAGACCGGCAGCTTTTCTTCTATAGAGGGCAATTCAAGGTAAGATTTCACTTTTTCCCCTTTCGCAGCAGATACATTCAATACCTTCCATTCTTTCTCCATGTCCGTACTCCCCACCTTATGTGATTTTCTGAACCCTCTGGACCTGCCATTTTTCTAAAAAAGAGGGAGGCAGCTGTTGTGCGACAGCCGCTCCCACCCTCATGCCCTATTCTTCTTTCGTGATCTTGTGGAATGGTACATACCAGGAATTCATCGGATTCAATTCATAGCCTTTGACCCAGCTTCTTAAAGGAGCCTGCAATTTGGGCTGGGCGACAAAGATATACGGAACTTCCTCTGCCATGATATTCTGGATTTCCATGTAGTTGTTTTCACGCAGCGCTTCATCCGTAGAAGTTCTTCCTTCTTCCAGAAGCGCATCGATTTCGCTGTTTTCATAGAACGCCAAGTTGAATCCTGGCCCTTTGCTGGATGAATGGGCGAAGTACCAGAGGTTATAGTCCGGATCCGGATAATCCGGCGTCCAGGAAACCAGGCCGAAATCATGTTTTCCTGTTGTGACTAGATCCAGGAATGTCGGCCAAGCGTACGTTTTGATGTTCAGCGTAACGCCGACTTTCTCTAAATCGGATTGCAGCAGCAATGCCGTGTTGCTGCGCACTTCATTGTCTTCGGAAATGGCAATTTCAAGTTCCAGCCCGCTTTCATGGCCGGCCTCTTTCAGCAATTCTTTCGCTTTGTCCAAATCGTAATCGTAAAGCTTGGCATCGGAATTAAAACCGAACATGCCTTTCGGAACAGCTCCGACGATGCGCTCCGCTTTGCCCAGATAGACGCTTTCCAGCAATGCATCGTAATTGATGCTGTGGGCTATCGCCTGGCGCACACGGACATCGGCAAGCGCGCCTTTTTCCGTATTCATCGGCATGTAATCGATTTGGTAGCCATCCGCTTCCAAAATTTCCACGCCTTCAGTGCCTTCCATCTGCCCCAAAACTTCAGGAGAAATGACAGTATTGTCGATCATGTCGATTTCCCCTTTTTCAAG
Organism: Planococcus sp. APC 3906; assembly: GCF_030407685.1. Taxonomy (NCBI): domain Bacteria; kingdom Bacillati; phylum Bacillota; class Bacilli; order Caryophanales; family Caryophanaceae; genus Planococcus; species Planococcus sp. APC 3906. Next base: position 43,065 of record NZ_JASDCW010000006.1, read on the forward strand.
CATCAAACGTGCAGTGGATGCTTCCGTGATGAAGCGGATATTCACCGTTTCCATCGTCGGAGCTTCTCCCCAATAATCCGGATTCGCTTTCAAGACCAGCGTTTCGCCGCGATCCCAGCTGTCCAGCATGTAAGGGCCTGAACCCATCACTTCTTCTGACAGGAAGCTTTCGCCCAAATCATCGCCATGGTTTTCTTCCAGGGCCGGGTTGATGATATTGCCGAACGCCGTTCCCAATGTGCTGACAAATGGAGCAAAAGGCTCTTTCAACGTAATCTTGATCGTATAGTCATCAATCACTTCGAAGCTGTTTTCATCAATTACTTTGCTGAAAATCCCTGCTGCGGATTTTCCGACATTGATCGCCCGGGTGAATGAATACTGGACCGCTTCCGCCGTCACCGGCGAACCGTCATGGAATTTTGCATTTTCCACCAATTTGAAGGTATACTCCTTGCCGTCATCTGACACTTCCCAGCTTTCTGCGAGCTGCGGCTGAGGCTCTGTCGACGTTCCGTCATACGTCACCAAACGGTCGTACGTCATGTAAATCACGCGGAACGTAGTGTTCGCAGCTGAACCATGCGGATCCAATCCTGGTATGTCCTGGTTGGTCGCAAAATTGAAGACTTCGGCGTCAAAGTTTTCGTTCGATTCGGCGGGTGTCCCTTCAGGCGATGCTGCACCTTCTCCTTCTGTTTCTTCATTGTAATTTTGGCAGCCTGCAAGCACTAACACAGCAATAATAAGGAATAAGAAAAATTTTGGCCATCGAGTTTTAAACTCCACTGTATTTCCCCCTTTAGTTAGTGTGATTGATTTACGGACACAGAAATGAGCAGACAACCTCTATCCCCCTTTCAATAGATTCACGTGCGGCTTAGCGCTGCTTAGGATCCATGACGTCATTCAGACCATCGCCGAGCAGGTTGAATCCGAGTACGGTAAATAAGATTGCCAAGCCCGGGAAAGTTGCCGCCCACCAAGCTTCCCGCAATATTTCGCGGCTATTCGCCAGCATCGCGCCCCATTCAGGCGAAGGCGGCTGTGCACCGAGACCGATGAAACTGAGGCCCGCTGCAGACAAGATGACAAATCCCAGATCAAGGGAAGCCTGAATGGTTGCCGGAGCAATCGAGTTCGGGATTACTTCCTTGAACAGAATCCGGAAAGGGTTCGCCCCGAGCGCCCGGGAAGCCTCAATGAATTCTGAATGCTTGATCGACATCACCGATGACCTGACAATCCGCGTATACCATGGCCACCAGGTGGCGGCGAGTGCGAGCATGACGTTTTCAATTGATGGTCCGAGCGCAGCCGCAATGGACATCGCCAAAATAATGCCGGGAAATGATAGAAAGACATCGGTAATCCGCATGATGACTTGGTCGATGCGGCCGCCTGCATAACCGGCAATCGCACCGAGAATCGTGCCAATCGGAAACGCGATCAGCACCACCAATAGGCCGATGCGAAGCGAAATTCGTGTGCCGTAGATGATGCGGCTGAAAATATCCCTCCCTACTTCATCGGTGCCGAAATAATGCTCTGCACTCGGCGCCTCCAATTTGCTTACGAGATCTACTTCGGTCGGGCTATGCGTCGCAATGGCCGGCGCAAATAATGCTGCTATCAGGATGATCAATACTATGAAGAGCCCGAGCATTGTCAACGGGCTGCTTGTTACTCTTCGCACCAACTCGATCACTCTCCTTAGTTATGTTTCAAACGCGGATCGATGAAAAAATACAAGGTATCAACAATCAAATTGACGATGATGAACATGACCGCTATAAGCAAAGTGACGCCCATGACAGCGGGAAAATCCAAGTAGTTGATGGCGTTGACCGCGTATTGGCCGAGGCCGGGCCACGAAAATACCGCTTCCACGAGGACACTGCCGCCCAGCGCATGGCCGAATGCCATTCCAAGAAGCGTAATGACCGGCATAATGCCGTTGCGAAGCGCATGTCCATAAAGCACCCGGTTCTCCGGGGCCCCTTTTGCAAAAGCCGTCCGGATATAATCGCTCTGGAGAACAGTAAGCATGCTCGACCTCGTCATCCGTGTAATCATCCCGACCGTCACCGCCGCAAGTGTGATGCCCGGCAGAATCATGTGCATGACCGCTGCATAAAGCACGGGCCAATTCCCGGTCAACAGCGCATCGATCGTATACATGCCGGTTATATATTCCGGAGGCGACATGCCGCCGTCCAACCTTCCTGAACCCGGCAGCACGCCCAGTTTCAAATAGAAAAATAGCAGCAGCAGCAAGCCAAGCCAGAATGCAGGCATCGCGACGCCGATCAAAGCGAAGACCCGGGTGAACTGGTCGGCGATCCTGTCTTTCCTGCTGGCGCTGATGACGCCAAATGGGATCCCAACCACCAGCGTGATGAACATCGCGAACATCGTCAGCTCAAATGTGGCAGGTGAATATCTGAGCAGATCCTCCACGACGGGTCGCTGGGAATAAGTACTTTTCCCAAGGTCTCCTTGAAAAATTCCTGCCATGTAATTTCCGTACTGGACATAAAGCGGATCGTTCAGCCCCATGTCTTCCCGCAGCGCTTCGAGCCCTTCCGGAGTAGCTTTCGGGCCTAAGATCAACCGAGCGGGATCTCCCGGGATGGTATTTGAGATAGCGAAAGTCAAGATACTGATGCCGATCAGTATCGGAATCATCAGCAGCAAGCGTTTACCGATAAAGCGCAAGGCGTCCATTAAGCTGTCCCCCTCCATTTCCATTCAAGCTGTTACCATTTCCTCGAGCAAATTGGTGAAACTGTCATCCCTTGTCCAGAAAAGAGCTAGATATTTACACGTGGATGCATGCCGCAAAATGGCCTGGTGCTTTTTCTTCCAGCGGCGGCACAATTTCTGCGCATTCCTTCGTCGCCATCGGGCATCTTGTGTGGAATGTACAGCCACTCGGCGGATTGGACGGGCTTGGCAAATCGCCTTGAAGGATAATGCGGCTTCTTATACGGGTCGGATCCGGAACTGGCAGTGCAGAAAGCAGCGCCTGCGTATAAGGATGCATCGGCGTATCGTAAACCTTTCCGACATCAGCGATTTCAACAACTTTCCCTAGATACATCACCGCTACTTTATCCGAGATATGCTGCACAACGGACAAGTCATGGGAAATGAACATATAGCTGAGATTCATCTCCTGCTGCAATTCGAGCATCAAATTGAGCACCTGCGATTGAACAGAAACATCGAGCGCTGAAACCGGTTCATCGGCGATGATCAATTTCGGATTGAGTGCCAATGCCCGGGCAATCCCGATGCGTTGGCGCTGTCCGCCTGAAAATTCATGGGGATAATTGCTGAGCTGCTCTTTCCGCAAACCGATTTTCCCCGACAAATTCTCGATCAGCTCTTTTCGCTCCCTTTTATCGCCGACGCCGTGGATGATGAGCGGAGCTTCAAGGATTTGGCGCACCGTCCGCCTTGGGTTCAGCGAAGCATAAGGGTCCTGGAAGACGATCTGCATTTCTTTGCGCAATTCCTTCAACCGCTTAGCAGACATGCCTACAATTTCTTCCCCTTCGAACTTAATGCTGCCTTCCGTCGGTTCCACCAAACGCAGGATTGAACGTCCCAGGCTGGATTTGCCGCAGCCGGATTCCCCGACAACACCCAATGTTTTGCCTTCCTCTATTGTGATCGACACGCCATCTACCGCTTTGACGATTGTCTTTTCTCCTAAAAAACCTTTTTTAGTGGTGAAATGCTGTTTCAAGTTGCTTACTTCCAGCAGAGCCATTCGCCGTCCCCTCCTTTTCATCGTAGAGCCAGCAGGCAGTTTGATGATCTTCTTTGATGCGGATCATGGCAGGGGTCACATTTCGGCAGACATCCATTACATGCGGGCAACGGTCGGCAAAACGACAGCCCACCGGCATGCTTCCTGGCGTGGGGACAGTGCCCAGAATCGATCCCAGTTTTTTCTTGCGCTCGCCGAGCTTCGGTATCGATGCCAAGAGCCCTTGCGTATAAGGATGTTTCGGGTTTTGGAATAATTCAATGACCGGCGCCTCTTCGACGATTTTTCCGGCATACATGACCAACACCCGGTCACAAACTTCGGCGACAACGCCCATATCGTGGGTAATCATAATGATGCCCATATTCGTCTGCTGTTTAATTTCGTTCATCAATTCCAAAATCTGGGCCTGGATGGTTACATCCAGCGCCGTTGTCGGCTCGTCACAAATCAATAGCTGTGGCTCACAGGCCATGGCAATCGCTATCATCACCCGTTGCCGCATGCCTCCCGATAACTGGTGCGGATATTCATCGATCAACTCTTCTGCACGCGGCAAACCGACAGCCTTCAGCAATTGCAGCACTCTGCCCCGCCGCTCCTCCTTGCTCTTTTTCGTATGGAGGATAAGCGATTCCTCGATTTGTGTGCCGATTGTTTGCAGCGGGTTCAGTGAAGTCAGCGGATCTTGGAAAATCATCGACATTTGATTGCCTCTGATTTTTTCAAGCCGCCTTTTGGAATAAACGGAAATCAATTTCCCCTGCAGATCCACTTCGCCCGTGAGTCGTGCTTTATCCGGCAGCAACTGCATCAATGACAACGCCGTCATGCTTTTTCCACAGCCCGATTCCCCTACAATCCCTAGAGTTTCACCTTGTTTTACCTGAAAAGAGAGGTCTTCAAGAATCGGTGAATATTTCCCCGCCCGTTTCAGCGACAGTGACATATTTTTTACGTCCAACAGCATACTTCCACCGCCTTTTCAGTCTTGGGTTGATGGCATTTTTGATAAATCCTTCAGCGCCGCTGTGTAATGATCCGAAAATGCTTTTTGGATTTTCTTTTTATTGCGTGTGCGGAGCGCATCCAGCAGCACCCGATGATTTTGCACCACTTGCTCCACCCGCATCGGCACCCGATTGGCTACGGTCAAATACATGACCCCGACTTGGGTATCAAGATGCTTATGGATGCTGATGAGCCGGTTATGCTTGGATGCCGCTACGATTTTGCCATGAAACAGAATGTCGCATTGGACTTGCCGTTCTATATCATGGTCTTCCATCGCCTCCGTAAACTGTTCAATATAGCCTTCCAGTTCACTCATATCCTTGTCCGTCAAATGCGGCAATGCCAATTGCGCCGCTTCCCCTTCCAGCAAGGCGCGCAATGTATAAATTTCAAAGGCATCCTGCTGAGACAAAGTCGCCACGAACGTCCCTTTATTGGTCTCATGTTTGATCAACCCTTCATTTTGCAGAAGCTTTAACGCTTCCCGGATCGGCCCTCTTGAAATACTGAATTTTTCTGCCAGCTGCGCTTGGTTGATCCAACTGCCCGCCTGCAATTCACCGTTCAAGATCATTTTCCTGATGATTTTTGCTACATCGTCCGATAAGGTTCTTTGGTCTGGGATAATCATCTCTTTCACTCCTATAGCCGGCTCGCCCTTGCCGGCAATGTCTCGTAGATCTCCTGCATTTCGTATAAATTTTCCCATCCCATCGGCCTAACGCCGAATTCAATCTCTTTTATGGCTTCAATCAATGCTGCCAGCAGCGGCATTTCGATTCCGTGATTTTGTCCGATTTCCAGAATCGGCACCAATTGGGCATCCACTTCTGTTTTCCGTTTGCGGACAGCTAAATCACGCCATATCCCGCTTTTCTGCTTTTTATTGGCATCCATCCGACCGGCCAGTTTCTCCAGCTGAGCATCCAGCTTTTCCGGGTCCCTTGTTTCACGGGGATAGACCAAAGACGGTTCCCAGTCATCAAAACCGAGCGGCTGCACCCCTTCCCGGTCAGCTGTCTCCAGGATTTCTGCGCATAATTCCATGAGCATGCCGCGCAAATCGCGCCGCCGCACCACTGTGGCCATTGTTTCGTCAACAAGTGCGGTGGCATATAACAAACCTGCATATGACATCTTGCCCCAAAGAAAACCCCAAATATTGTCAGTCACTTCTGCAGGACCCCATACTTGAAGTTTGTCTTTTAATGCCAAGATGCGCGGTGAAATCCGCCCGTCCAATTCGCCCAGGTAAAGGGAAGCAACGCCGCCGTACAGGATTTTTCCCGGTTCGATATAATCTGCCGAGAAATTGACGAAGCAGCCGATTGTGCGTTCGGCTCCGATCATCTTCGAAATCCGCCGTTCGCAAAGTCCATTCTGCAGCGAAACCACTTCAGAAGAAGGGGTCAAAAGAGGCAGCAAAGGCGTCAGCGCTTTTTCTGTGTGATGGGCTTTGACGCACAGGAAAACCGTGCTCAGCGGCTGGCGCCTTTCGATGAGCTGTTCCGGCGTGAAAGCTTCGGCTTTCACTGTAAAGGTTTCTTCAAGCCCTTCAATCGTCAGCCCATCTGAATTGATCTTGTTGACATGCTCTTCAGCGACGTCACAGAATATGACCTCTTCCCCCGCACGCGAAAGGTATGCGCCCAACACTCCCCCGATTGCTCCGGCTCCGATAATCGTAATTGCCATTATGTGCCCTCCTAGAAAAGTTGTAGTCCACCATCGGCCGAAATCACTTGGCCGCTTACATACTGGGAAAAGTCTGATGCGAAAAAGAGAACCGGATGAGCTATGTCTTCCGCTGTGCCCAGTCTTTTGAGTGAAATGGATTCGATCAGATTCTCCTGCTGGGTGCTGTTCATTGCACCCCATTGCCTTTCAGTTGAAGGGTTGGATAAGACAAATCCCGGGGCCACATTGTTGACGGTTATGCCATAGCGCCCCAGTTCCCTCGCCATTTGGCGGGAAAAGCCGATTTGTCCTGCTTTCGCGCTGGTGTAGGCCTGTATGCCGGTCAAACTGCTGCTGCGGCCTGCACCGCTTGAAATATTGACAATTCGGCCGTAGCCTTCTTTTTTCATATGCGGCGCCACCGCCCGCACCATATAAAAAGCCGATTTAAGATTAATATCGATAACCTTTTCCCATTGCTCGTCTGACACCTCTTCAATGGCCTGGTGGACTTGCCCAGCCACGCCGCCGGCAACATTGATGAGAATATCGATTTTACCAAAGCTGGCTGCGGCTTTTTCGACAAAGTTATTTACTGCGCCGGAATCGGTCACGTCGCAAATATATGTATTGATCGATCCAGCTGAAGCGGAGGCGGCGATAGCTCTTTCCACTTCTTCTTTCGTTTCCAAGAGGGAATGCCCAAGAATATCGGCCGCCGCTACGGCTGCTCCCCGGACAGCGAGCTCCCTGCAAATGGCGCGCCCGATTCCATGTGCCGCTCCAGTGACGATTGCGACTCGATTTTCAAAAGTTAACTGTAAACTGTTAACACTTTGATTCATTGCAATCCCTCCCTTGCTGATTTTTTTATAGTATATTCTTATTGTTTTTTATTTGCAATACTATTTTGAATATTTAGATTTAATATTTAAATCACTTACTATTAAGTTCTTGTCGTCTATAAAATAAAAAAAAAAGAGCCCAATCAGGCTCTCTTCATTCTCGTATTATTGCGCTGTATATCCGCCATCGACCAAAATGGTCGTGCCTGTCATAAATTCATTTTCACAAAGGAAGACGATGGCATGGGCGATTTCTTCCGGCTGACCGAGACGGCCGATCGGATGTTTTGCCACCAACGCATCATAGAATTCCGGTCCGAGCGCATCACGGCTGACCATGCCTGACTCGACATAGCCAGGAGCGACTGCGTTGACGCGGATATTCTTGCTGGCGTATTGAAGGGCAAGTGATTTGGTCATCAAATTGACCGCCCCTTTGGAAGCATTATACGCAAATGCGCCGCCTTCCCCGACGCTGCCGAGGATCGAAGAAGTGTTGATGACGACCCCGCCGCCGGTTTTCATCATTTCCCGGACGGCATGTTTGGAACCGAAAAAGACGCTGTCCTGATTAACCGCGATGGTTTTATGGTAATCTTCGTACGTCAGCTCGTGGGTTTCGCCAAGAGAACCGATGCCCGCGTTATTGACCATGATGTCGAGCTGGCCGTATTGGCTGACCGCTTCCGCCACCAAGTTTTGTACAGCTTCTTCCTGGGACACATCCACTTTTAAGAACGAGACGCTGCCGCTGTGCTCTTTCATGTGTTCAACTGCGGCTTTGCCGCCTTCTTCGTTGAAATCAGCCACCAGCACTTTCGCCCCTTTAGCGAGAAACGCTTTTGCGGTTGCCAGCCCGATGCCTGATGCACCGCCTGTCACCACTGCCACTTTGCCTTGTAGATCCATCCAATCTGCCTCCTTATGATTTTAAATTTCTCACCTTCCCATTATAACATTTGTTTTCAGAATATTTGATATTTAATGAGTCTTACATAAAAAATACTTCCCGGTCTACTTGGTTCAAGGATTGCAACGCAGTGGCAAGCCGTTCTGCAAAATGCTGCGGCGGCTCTTTCGATTCCAGGTGTACACAAATCAGGTTCGGGTTTTCTTCCAGCCATTGTGAATAGTCCGTCGGCATCGGAATCGGATGGCTCCGCAGGATTTTTAGAAAATTTGTGAATTCTTCCGGCAGCAAGCAGATTTCCGCCTTATTGACTGCTGTACCATCTTCCTTCAAATGCTTGAACGAAATATTCAGATCCAATTTGCAAGTAAAACAATGCTGATTGGATTGTATTTGAAGCGTCCGTTCTTTCCTGACCAGGCAGCAATCCAGTTCGATTTCCGTCTCCGCGTCCAATAAATGCCCCACTTTTTCCGCAATCTCTTCGATGCGCTGCATATTGATCCACCCTTTCATTGTCTTGTGCAAAAATTTCAGCAGCAGTTTTGAAAATAAAAAAACGCCAAAAAGAATGCTTACATTCTTCTTGGCGCTGTTCCCGGCACTATCGTCCGGAACATTCAACCACTTTATATGAAAATCATTTTATAGGCCGCTTGATATCATCTGCAAATAAAGATATGTCCCTCTAACCGAAGAATACACAATCGCAGATAAAAAGTAAAGCTAATATACCTAATTAACTATACATGGAAATATCGTTTATTTGACTTTGGATTGATTTTTATACTACTTTATTACGTTTCCACTGATATTTCAAGGTCAATTTTCACCCAGCCGCGAACGCCATTGATGAACCAGATTGCGTCCCATTCTGCGAGGCTGTCTTTGCGGATAATGCGCTCTTCAATGTCGTCGTTGTCGAGCAGCTGCTGCCGGAACGTGCCGGCAAGCAGCCCGCTTTCAACCGGCGGCGTGAAAAAACGGTGGTCCTTTTCGACAACCAGATTACCAATGGTGAACTCCGTGAGCTCGCCGGTTTCATTCCATAAGAGGGCGGTGAACTCCGTGCCGGCATCCTGCTGGGCCTCGTCGTAAACTTTGCGGTGCGTCGTCTTATGGAAAAGGAACGGATTGGACGAATCAACCGGCTCCTTGGCAAGCACTGCTTTCAGACGGCCTGCAGCCGGCTGCACCGGCTGGGCTTCGGCAACGGCATCGCCCGCTCTGTCCACAAGCAGCCGGACTTTATAAAGGCCTTGCGGATGAGCCGCGGCACACGCCGCCAGCCTCTGCTCCACTATGGACAGATCTGCTGGGAAATCAAAGTATTTGGCGGATGCCTCCAACCGGTTGAGATGGTAGGGCAAGAGCGGGAAAACGCCATCTTCAAGTTTCAGCGACTCCAGCAGGCTGAACTCCGGCCTCTCAGCTGTCAGCACTTTTGCTTTGGCGTATAATTCTTCGAATTCCCCTTCGGAAGTCGAATCCCACGTGATGCCGCCCCCGACACCGTATTGCGCAGTCCCTTTTTCCGCATCCACGACGACTGTGCGGATCGGTACACTGAACACCGCATTTTTTTCAGGGGTAATAAAACCGATTGCCCCGCAATACACTTCGCGCGGCGATTGTTCAAGCGCGGCGATAAATTGCATCGTGCTGATTTTTGGCGCTCCGGTTATCGAACCGCACGGAAACAGCGCACGGAACCAGTCAAACACTGTAAGTCCCGGAACGAGGTCCGCTTCAATGGTCGACGTCAGCTGAAGAACCGTCGGATAATCCTCCACTTCAAACAGCTTGGAAGCCTGGACCGTACCGCTTTCGGCAAGCCGGCTCATGTCATTGCGCAGCAGATCGACAATCATCAGATTCTCCGCCCGCTCTTTTTCTGAAGCGAGCAATTGCTGTGCCTTCGCTCGGTCTTCAGCCAAATTGCGCCCTCTCGCCGCCGTTCCTTTCATCGGTTTTGTCGTCAACCGGCCATCCTGCACACGGAAGAACAGCTCCGGGGAAGCCGACAAAATGCGGTAGCGGCCCAAATTCAAATAAGCGCCGTATCCTGCCTGCTGATTGCGGGCAAGCTGGCGATAAAATGACCGGTCGCTGCCGCTGAACGACGCATGGAGCCTCTCCGTGTAGTTGACTTGGTATGTGTGCCCTTCTTCAATAGCAGTTTTAATATCGGCAATGCCTTTTTTGTATTGGTCTTCTGAACTCGCCATCCGCCAAGAGGAAACCCGGTAAGGCTCCGCTGGCGGCTCCGGTTCTGGCGCTTTCGGCTGCCGGAAAATACCGAACCAAATGAGCGGCATTTCTGCACCCGCCTTTACTTGCATTTCCGCTTGAAATGCCGGCGCCGCTTCGTAGGACACATAACCCGCTGCGTAAAAACCTTGCGCCAGCGCTTTTTCGATTTCCTCCATGATGCCCGGAATGTCTTGCAACTCGTGGGTTTGCAGCACCTTTACAGGCTCCGTAAAGACGATTGGCTCTATGTTCCCTTCAGTATTGCGAAACTCATACACTAGGTGAGGGTTGTACATTTTCCGCACCTCCTTGTTTTGCCGATTTCCAGGCAAGCGCTTCGTCATAGCAGTTTTTCAGCATCGCAAAACCATCCGCCGTCAAAATCGATTCCGGATGGAACTGGATGCCGGCGACCGGCAAGTTCCGATGCTGCACCGCCATCACGACACCGTCTTCACTGAGCGCTGTGATGTTCAGGCAGGACGGCATCGACTCTTTGTCTGCAATCAGCGAATGGTAGCGCGTCACTTTCGCCGGCGAAGGGATGCCGGCAAACAAGCCGCTTCCGTCATGCGTGATGAGCGACACTTTGCCGTGCATCGGCTGCTGCCCTTTGATGATGCGTCCGCCGAAATGTTCGACAAGTGTCTGGTGCCCCAGGCATACTCCAAGAATGGGGATGATTCCGCTCAGCGATTCCAACGCTTCGCGCGTGGCACCTTGCTGAACCGGGCGCCCCGGCCCCGGCGACAGCACCAAAAGATCCGGCGCCATCTCTTTCAGCTGCGCCGCGTCCGTTTGGCCATTTTGGAAAACCCGCACATCCTGATCGAACTGGCGGAAATAATGGACAAGATTATATGTGAATGAATCGTGGTTATCGATGACGACAATCATGGCGCACCTCATTTTTCTATAGTTCACGTGCTTTTATTATACCTGCTTCGAAATAGTAAGAGAATTATTATTGTCGAACTGCTGGGAATGCGGGATACGGCTTGGTGCAAGTAAGCTACCCATTGCCGCAAGTATTTTTGATTTGCTGCAAGTAAATCCTGTTTGCTGCAAGTATTCACGTTTTGCCGCAAGCAAATTCTGTATTCTGCAAACAAATCTCGTATTCTGCAAACAAAAAGGCCAGCTGTATTTACAGCTGGCCTGCTTCACTTCGTACCGTCATTTCTTCCCTTTTTCAAGGTTTTCAGCCACTCGAAACCGGATAATCCGTCGGATCAAGTCATACGGCATCGGCTGGTCGAGTGGAAACTGGACCGATCCTTTCCCTTGTTTGTACGGGGCGAGCTCTTGCTGAAAGGCTGTAATGCCGCTTGGCACAGGATAAAACCCGATGTGGTTCTTGAATGCTGCAAAATGCACCAGATTGCCGTTCAGCATAAATGTCGGCAGTTGATAGCTGATGGTCTCTTTGGCTTCCGGCGCTTCTTCCTGGATGACGCGCCGCAGCGTCTGCAAAATTTCCTGTACGTCTGCTGGTGCTTGCCGGATGTACTCGTCGATCGTCTCGATACCCATACGTTCTCCTTTCCTGACGCTGGATTTTTGGATCTTTCTTGTTTTCATTCTCACCCTTTTTCCCGATTCTTCTGGACCGATGCTTGCTGCAAGTAAAGCCGCTCCGCCAAGAAAAAGAGCAGTCAGCTCTCTAAGGGCTGCCTGCTTGTCATCGCGAAACTTCAATCGTCGTCATCGTCTTCCTCTTCTTCATTGCCATCCATTTGCTCCGAGTCGTTGTTTTCTTCATCTGAATCACCGCCGTTGCCGCAAGCTGCTAGCATACTGACGGACAGCAATGCCGCTGCACCGACTTTCCACCATTTGTCGATTGCCATAAACTCGTCCTCCCTTCAGAAATTTCGTTGCTACTAGTTCTTTACCCATTTACTGCGCTGTGTATCCGCCATCAACCATGATTGTCGCCCCTGTGACAAACTCGTTTTCACACAGGAAGACGATGGCATGAGCGACTTCTTCCGGCTGCCCTAAGCGGCCGATCGGGTGCTTCGCTACAGCTTTTTCATAAGCCTCCGGACTTAAGGTACTGCGATTCGACATCGCTGTTTCAATATAGCCCGGGCTAACCGCGTTTACTCGAATGTTTTTGTCCGCGTATTGAAGAGCCAACGATTTTGTCATCAAATTCACCGCCCCTTTCGAAGCGCTGACCGCAAAAGCACGCGCTTCTCCTACAGTGCCCAAGATCGATGCTGTGTTGACGATGGCACCGCCTCCCGTTTTCAGCATTTCGCGGATGGCGTGTTTCGAACCGAAGAACACGCCGTCCTGGTTAACCGCAATGACTTTCCGGTAATCCTCATACGAAAGCAGATGCGTTTCACTGAGCGCGCGAACTCCGGCATTATTGACCATAATATCAATCCGCCCAAAAGCTTCGATTGTTCTCGATATGAGGTTTGCGACGGAATCTTCCTGCGCGGCATCGAATTCAATAAATTCCACTTCTGCTCCGGTATCCTGAAGTTCCTTTGCAGCAGACCGCCCGCCTTCTGCATGAATATCAGCGACAACAACTTTAGCGCCTTTTGCCACGAGCGCTTTTGCAGTCGCCAAACCAATCCCGGACGCCGCGCCGGTGACGACGGCCACCTTTCCTGCTATGTCCATTTCAATCCCTCCTTCGTTTATGTTCTTCTATATCACCTATTCTAACAGTATTTTTCTGAATTTTTAGTTTTATCAATCGATCTTTTATTTTAATTAATTCTCCGAAGCCGAAAAAATCTACATCAAAAAAGTGCTTTCCGATTGAAAAGCACTTTTTTTGACATGATTATTTAATTCGTTGCGGTAAGCATCACTTTTTGCCAAGCAACTTCAATGCTTGCTGCCAATTTCTCGAAGCGTGGATAATCCAGATCTTGCGGCATCAGCTCCACTTTTAGCGTGGCCGCGAGTTCCGTATGGACAAAAAGCATGTCCCGGAAGCGGTCGACGGCGCCGCAGAATTCGGCGTAGCAGCTGTCGCCCGTACCGAACACCGCTGTCACCAGTTTTTTGTGGCCGAGTTCTTCAAAAGCCGTGAACAAGCCGCCCAGCTCTTTCGGAATCTCGCCGCTGCCCCATGTGTAGGTGCCGACGACAACCACGTCGTAACGGGAGAGTTCGGCAAGCGGAAAGTCGTTTATTGCAAAAATGCTTACAGGCACCTGCGTTTCACGGAAGATGTGCTGCAGGATTTCCGCTGCGGCTTTTGTGTTGCCGGTGGCCGACGCATAAACGATGGCGACCCGTGGTTTATAATTCGTCGAAGCCATTCGACTGCGACACTTTCGAGTAGGTCCGGGATTTCTGTTCGAAGAAATCGGATTTCGTGTCATTCATCATGCCGTCGCCGAAAACTTGGATCCACGGCATCGGGTTGTCGCGCTCGGCGTAAAGGTTATCGAGCCCTAGCTGGCGCAGGCGTTTATTGGCCAGGTATTCGACATAGCCTTCAAATTCGATAAGGTCGAGCCCTTCGATGTCAGCCAGGATGTAGCGCGCCCATTCCTTTTCGAGCTCGACCGCCGCTCCGACCGCTTCGTAGACGTAGGCGATGTTGTCGTCCGAATTCAGCTCCGGGTTTTCCGTCAACAAGATCCGGATAAATTGCGCGATGAAATAAGCGTGCTGCATCTCGTCGCGCTGGATATAGCTGATCATCGTGCTGGTCTTGAGCATTTTCTGCTGGCGCGCCAAATGGTAAAAGAACGCAAAGCCGGCGTAGAAATAGATGCCTTCCAAATTGATGGAATTGACGCTGAGGCGGAATAAATTCTGCGGCGTCGGGTCTTCACGGAACGCTTCATAAGCATCAAGGATCAATTCGTTGCGTTTGCGGACAATCGGATCGCTTTTCGCCTGGTCGAAGCGCGCATTTTGTTCGCTGATCGGCACGAGCGAACTCAAAATGTACGAATACGATTCGTTGTGGACTGCTTCCTGCTGGGAAATGACCGCAAAAATCGCTTTGAAGCTGGAATCGGTGACATAGTCCATGACCTGGCTCATCGTCGGCGTCTGCAGGCTGTCGAGCGACGCCAGTTGCGTGTTGATGCGCAGGAAGACGTCCTGTTCAGTCGCACTGAGCATATCCCATTGCTTGATGTCGTCCTGCATATTGATTTCCTGCGCTTTCCAGAAGTTCGACAAAAGTGTTTGGTACATATCGTACATTTGCGGATACGCGATATCGTTCCAATTGAGCAAACCGGACGATTGGCCGTTCAGGATGCCGGTGGATTTATTGGGCTGCTCGGGATTGAGCAGTTTGATCTTTTTCAGCGGTGTGTGGATCGTCATGGCGGTTCCTCCTTAGCTTTGGCAAGCTTCGCATTCTTCGATTTCTGCCTGTGACGTGCTGCGCACGTAATACGTTGTCTTCAGGTTTTGCTCCCACGCCTCGAAATGGAGGCCGAGCAGCTCTTTCGCTTTGATGGTATGCGGCACATAGAAATTAAAGCTGATCGACTGGTCGATGTGGCGCTGGCGGGCGGCGTTCTGGCGGATGCTCCATTTCTGGTCGAGCACGTGGCGCGAACGGCGATAATAATCGTAGGTGCGGTGGTCGAGATCCGGCGCCGTCACTTTGAATTTGAAATTCTTCTTTTCTTCGGCGTATTCGACGGCATAAAGCGGATCGATGCCATCGGTCGAGCCGCCGATTTTCGCGGTCGATGAATTCGGCGCAACCGCCATCATCCAGCCGTTGCGGACACCGTTTTGGGTGATGTCGCTTTGCAATTCAATCCAGCGGTCGCTGCTGTAATTTTTGCGTTCGAAATACTCCCCTGTCTGCCATTCCGAGCCTTCAAACTCGCGGTATGCGCCTTTTTCCTTGGCGAGTTCCATCGAAGAACGGATGGTGTGGTAGGCGATTTCTTCATACAGCTTATCCGCGAATGCGACGGCTTCTTCCGTTTCCCAGTGGATGCCTTCGAGGGCCAAAAGGTGATGCCATCCGAAAGTTCCATTTCCTACCGCGCGGTATTTCTTATTTGTCGCCTCGGCCTGCCCGACGGAAATCGTGTTCAAGTCGATGACGTTGTCGAGCATGCGCAGCTGCACCGGAATCAGCCGCTCCAGCACGTCCGCTTTCACCGCCCGAGGCAAATTGATCGACGACAAATTGCAGACGACAAAATCGCCCGGCTTGCGGATCATTACAAGATTGCCGTCTTCATCGGTGTATTCTTTCGTAATGGTTGTAGCTGACATATTTTGCATAATTTCTGTCCTTTTATTCAACTGAGTTCGCTAAACTCAATTCGCATCCATGATGCAGCTGCATGTCGCCATGCAGAGTAGACTATATCATCACCCTTTAATAGGGTGCCCACCGTTTCGGACCGCTTGGCCCTACTCTACTCGCTTCCGCATAATGCGTGCTTTCGATAGTCGTTCGGCATTTACTCTTTAATAATGAAGTGATCAGGAAAGTTTTTAGAGTACATTCGGTTTCTCATGCTATGGGTGGAAATTCCATGAGCCTTAGCAGCTTTTGCAATACTTTCGTAAAGAGTATCTCCAACTTGGCATTTATAAGCGTTCTTTAAATTAGTACTACGATCTGCTTTTGCATAGAGCCTTTTGTAAGTAGGAAAATACTCTGAGCCTAATCGATAATAAAGCGTTGTAGTTTTAATATTTAAGAGTTTGGCCGCTTCCCTACCTGATGAGTACTCTACATTGTCAATCATTACTGCTCTGGAATTTGCTTTTTTAACAGAATCAATCATTTTTTGGCTTTTAGTTTTGCCATACTGATGATTCTTTATACCAGACATCTGTAGAACTCTTTGCACTCTTATTGACTCCTTGTTAGGATTCGTTGTGAAAACATCTCCACCAATAGAAGTGAATTTGACATTGTAATACTCAGGAGATTCTACTGCTTTATAAAATAAAATGTAGTATTCCTCCAATGCATTGAGTTCTTCAGGTGAGTTGGCTTCTGCAAGTATGGCTCTAGTAAAGTTCTCCAACCCATATTTTTTTATAGCTCGTTTAAGATAAAGACCTGATCCCATATAAGTTTCCCAATTATTTTTCCGTCCATATATGCACTTTCCAATATACTTCATATTGTTAATTTGATTTGTTGTAACGTATATAAAGCCAAAAGGATTAACCATATGATCACCTCATTTGGTTTTTCCCTTATTATGCTCTATTACTTTTCAACCTTCAAAATTAAAGAGATTTAGCACGGGATTGACTTCTCTATAAGTGTTTCCCCGTTTAGATGGGTTTTCGACAGCCATTACTGACTGAAGGTGCTAAGAATTAACACAAATTACTGCAGTAAATCGACGTCAGCCCCTTGCCGCGCAAATGCTTATTGGGATTCTGGCGGTTGACTTCGTCGCGGTAGAACATATACGGCGTGCCGGTTTCGAGCTGCGACACCATGATGCGCGCCATGATGTCCATCGCCCGGTACGTTTTCCGCGGCAATAACGGATGGGCAGCCGCTTCTTCGTATTTCTCGGTGAAATGCTTCACATCGGCCTCGTCGTAAAAATCCTCCAGCCCGAGCGCATTCCCAGCCCCGTCTTGCCAGCCCATCGTCTGCTTCACTTGATGCGGGCAGAATGTATGCCATTCACCGGTGCTGCGGCCTTGCTCATCGGTTTCCTTCAATTTTTCCATGAACAAATCCGGAATCGCGACACCTGTGAAAATATCATGCGCTTTCCGGCGCTCATCGCCGTTATTCGTTTTCAAGTCCAAAAAGCCGTTCATGATGTCTTTGTGGAACACATCCAGGTAAATCGCCACAGCCCCCTGGCGCTGGCCCAGCTGGTCGACGCTCACTGCTGTGTCGTTGACAAGCCGGATCCACGGAATGACGCCGGAAGAATTGCCTTTGAATTTTTTTATATCAGACCCCATTGCCCGCACCTTGCCGTAATAAACGCCGATGCCGCCTCCGTCCTTGCTGAGGCGCGCGATGTCCCAGTTATTCAGGTAAATGCCATCGAGTGAATCATCTACCGTATCGATAAAGCACGACGACAGCTGGCCAAAGCTCTTGCCGGCATTCGACAGCGTCGGTGTCGCCACCGTCATGTACAAGTTGCTCATCGCCCAATACGCTTCTTTAACAAGCGACATGCGTTTTTCTTTCGGCTCGTTCTGCATCAGCGCCATCGCGATGACCATAAAGCGTTCCTGTGGCAGTTCAAACACCGCGCCTTCGTAATCCTTCGCCAAATAACGGTCTGCCAGCAGGAATAAGCCGATATACGTAAATAACAAATCCCGCTCCGCATCGATTTCGCTGCCGAGCAAGCTGATTTCCTCCTGCGCATAGCTTTCCAGCAGATCGCCGGAATAAATGCCGATTTCCGTCAAGTGGCGGATCAAGCCATAAAAATCGCCGTATTTCGAAGACGCGTCGTAGCTTCGGCTGGCAGCGGCCGCTTCGTATAAGTCATTCAAGTATAAATGGGCCGCGACAAACGTCCAATCCGGTTCCTCCATCGAGATGCGGTCCAATGCATAGCCGATCGCCTGCTCTTTTCTCGCTTTCGCATTGCCCAGCGCCGTGAGTTTGCCGGCAAGCTCCCCGGTCTGCAGTCCGAACTTCTCCTGTGCACGTTCCAGCGCCGTTAAAACGCCTTCCAATCCTGTATCTTCTATGATTTTCATATCAGCACAACTCCTTCGCAAATTCGTTGATTTTCATGCGCCGCTCTTTGCGTTCCTGAGCGCTTTGGAACAATTGCTTTTCGCTGTCGGTTTCCGGCACGACGCCTTCAACCGGAGACGGTTTGCCGTTTTCGTCGACGGCGACCATCGTCAGGATCGCGGTCGTTGTCAAGGTTTTCGTGCGGTTTTTCACGCTCTGGCATTCGGCTTTGACGTAGACTTCCATCGACGTCCGGCCCGTTGAGACGACGACGCCTTCAAGCAGCAAGATGTCGCCGACACGGGCGGATGACAGGAAGTTGACGGTGTCGATGGATGCGGTCACGACGGCTTTGCCGCTGTGCTTCATCGCGGTGATCGCCGCGATTTCATCGATATAGCTGAGCACCGCGCCGCCGAAAATCGTGCCCATGTGGTTTGTGTCGGGCGGCAGCACCAGCCGGGTCTGAATCGTCCTCGATATGTTTGCTGCAATGTGTTTTGCCATGCGGATTGCCTCCAAACTTCAATTTACCAAATAAAAAAACCCATCCTCTCAGGGAGAGGATGGGTTTGTAAACGCAGAATAATCTTCGGAACAGCAGAAAAAGCCGGCTGCATCGCGCAGAGTACCTTCGTTACCCTTCCCAGCTCCCGGAGAAGATCTTAACTGATAACAATGGCAGGTCTCCTGGCTCGTGCGTCATCCTCCGCTATGTCCTTCCCGTCCGTTGGACAGTGGATTGCCATAGCTTGCGTCAGCACTTACAGTTGCGGGTACAGCTCCGGTTTTTCATCGGATTCCCTTTTAAGCCTTTTCAGGCACCATTCTTATTGGCGTTACCATATATGGTGTTTATATGTATACAATATACTAAATATCGTATGTTCAAACTATAAACCACTTTGTTTCCTTTTACAAGCTCCGTTTTCACGGCGCCATCTGGCCTTCTAGAACACTGACGTTACGTAAATATTCTCTGGTCATGATGCTCCATGACAATAAATTCAGCGAAATCCGTGCTGAACTTCCGCGTTTCCACAAAGCCGAATTTTTTGTAAAGGTGGATTGCCCGCGCATTGAATTCCGCTACGGTCAACCGAAGGCAAAGCTCCGGATGTTCGCTTTGGATAACGGATGCCGCGTAGCCGAAGAATCGCTGGCCATTGCCCTGCCCCGTCAATTCAGGATGCATGCCGAGTCCGATATCGATGAATCCTTCGGGATAAATGCCCGCAGCGATGCCTTTTGGAACTTGGGCAGCTCTTCCGGCACAGAGGAAGCCGACTAATTCTCCGTTCCCGTAGACTGCTTCATAAGAACCGTCTAAAAGTTCGCTAAGCGAGTCTTCGCTTGCCTCGTTATCGTAGAAATCGTAAGGCTCTTCATAGCTCCAGCCCAATATTTCCGCTGCAGTTGCTTTGTCCATCTTCTGTTTTGTGAATTGCATATGAATCCCTCTCTTTATGTAAATTCCTGCAGCCAATCCAGCACGGCCTCCTCCATCTCACCGGTAAATCGATGGCCTGTTCCTTCAAAAATTTTGCTGTCGGCTTGTTGATGCTGAAACTCTTCGGTCAAATGCCTGTAATAAGCTGCGTGTCCTTCGAGCGGCACTGTCCGGTCCAGTTCCCCGTTGATCAGCAGCACAGCTCCTTTGCCCGGACGCACTTCCATGGGATCGAAACCTTTCAGCAACATTGCCGTTTGCTCATCCATCGGTGAGCGGTCTTGGCGTTCGCGGAATATCTGTTCCGTCAGTACGAATGCGCCGGAACCATTGATACTCGCAAAACCTGCAATGCGCGGATGGCGTGCAAAAATGCCGGCAGCGATAAAACCACCCATCGAGCTGCCGATCAGAACGATTTCAGTTTCCGGCACGCCAAGAACTTTCTGCAGCGTTCCGAATTCTTCAATGCTTTCTGTGATGGCTTTCCAGAAATACGTCTGGACCGTTTCCATTTCAAACGGATTTTTCACCGGTTTTCTTGTATCGTTGTAGACGATTTCCGGCACCGCCACACGGAAGCCCTGCTCGACCAAAATTCCCGCAAAAGCTTGATAGCTCTCAACTCTTCCGCCCCAGCCGTGGTACAAAACCACCGTCTTCCAGGGTTCTGAAGCTGGCTCTGCCAGATGGTAAATCAATTCGCCAGCCATGATTCTTTTCATTTCTCCTACTCCTTTTTATACGCTTTTAACAAAAACCGCTTGGAATTGGTGCGGATGCCTTTTGAAGTTTGATTCTGCAAGATGAATTTGTTGAACGTTTCCATGTCTTGCGGCTCTTCCCCGAAATTCGGGATGATCGGCGTATGCTGCAGCAGAAACAGCAAGTCTTCCGGCTCCTGGTAATATTCAACAGCATCGTAGTCATCGCTTTCAATGCCTGAAAACCCAACTTCTTCTAATTCTTTTATGTATCGTTCCTTCAGCATTCCGTCCCGTTGCCCGAACGCTTGCCCACGGCCGAATGCCTGTTTCAAATTTTCTTTGTCCCCTTCGCTTACTTGCTGGCTCAGGAATATGCCGCCTGCTTTCAGCACGCGTGCTGCTTCAGCGGCATTATACGGGCAATGGCGGCTGGTGGCCATATCAAAAAAGCCTTCCGGAAAATGGAGGCTTTCCGCTGCCATTTGCAAAAAACGCACATTCCGGCAGTTCGCCTTTTCCCCATTGGAACGCGCGGTTTCCACCATCGCTTCGGACAAATCGATTCCGACGACCAAAGCACAAGATTCCGCCAGCCTCATCACATTTTCTCCTCCACCGGTCCCGATATCGAGAACGATGCTGCCGGGTGCCGAATAGTTGGCAGCTTCCCGGTAAAAATCCCAAGCCGCGCCTTCCGACTCGCTTTTTAGCGTGCTGAAATCCCAGCCGTTCGCTTTTCCAAGCTTCTCATAAAATCGCTGTTCATCCACGCGCTTCTTCCTCCTGTTCGGCCGCAGCCCAATCCGCCGGCAACAGCTTCTCGGTTGTCACCACTTCCGCAAACTCCTCGTGCAGCGTTGCCAAAGTCAAGGCGTGGACCGTTTCGGCATCGTAGCGGATGCCGTCCGGACCAGTCAATGCAAAAGCCGCCGTGGCATCGGACACCAAATACGTCCGGAAGCCCAAATTGCCGCTCATCCGGGTTGTCGTCGAAACGCAATGGGGCGTCGTCAATCCGGCAATGACCACGGTATCGATCCCGTTGCTGCGCAAATATTCTTCCAGTCGGGTGCCGATGAAGGCACTGTTTACCGTTTTCTCCATCACCGTTTCATCGGCTTCCGGCTGCAGTGCTTCGATTAGCTCAAAGCTTTCCTTTTCCGGATAAAACAGCGAGTCCGGATCTGCCGAACGGTGCTGGATGTGCACGACACTGCCGCCTTTTTGCCTCCAAAGAAGCAAGAGCTTTGCCATGTTCTTTTCCGCGTCCGGATTATTGCGCTCGCCCCATTTCGGATCGGCGAAAGCCTTTTGGACATCCACAATGACCAATGCGCTATTCGTGAGTTCCATGAAATCCCTCCTGAAATTGCCATTTACTAGTGTTTCTTCTTTTGTCTTCAAAATCCCTTTTTCATGCGCAAGTTCTTCTTTTATTGGCATAATAAAACCGCCAATCCGTGTGGAATTGGCGGTGCTCTTCTTATTTATTCAAAATCTTGCGGATATCATCTTCGAACGTTTCCGGCTTGTCTTTTGGCGCATAGCGCTTGACGATATTGCCTTCACGATCGACCAGGAATTTTGTGAAATTCCATTTGATGCCGCTGCCCAGAAACCCTTTTGTGTTGTCCGTCAGGTATTTGAACAGCGGATGCGCATCGGTGCCATTGACCTTGATAATCTCGTGCATCGGGAACGTCACGCCGTAAGTCATGCGGCACGACTGTTCCGCTTCTTCCGCTTCGCCGAGCTCCTGCCCGAATTGGTCGGACGGGAAACCAAGCACCACGAGCCCTTCCTCGCTGTAATTCTTATACAGCTGCTCCAGGCTGTCGAATTGGCCGCGCAAGCCGCATTTCGTTGCGGTGTTGACGATCAGCATCGCCTTGCCTTCGTATTCGGCGAGCTTGTGCGCTTCGCCGCTCGCATCCGTCACTTCGATATCGTAAATCCCCATCGTCGATCGCTCCTTCTAAAGATCCATTTCGTTGAAAAATGCGTTCAATTCTTTCAAGTTTTTCATCAATGCGATGGCATTGACGTCTTCAAGGAAATGGCAGCTCACCAGTTTGTCGGCAACTGCCGCTTCTATCGGCTTGTTATTGTCTTTCGCTTTTTCAGTCAATGAAATGATGAAGGCGCGCTTGTCTTGCGTCGACTGCTCTTTCAAAAGCCAGCCGTTTTCAAGCATGCGGCTGATTGTCGGATTGAGCGTGCCGATCCCCAAGCCGAGCCGCCCACCGATGTCTTTCGTCAGCAGCCGGTCTTCGTCCCATAAGACGAGAAGCACCAAGTATTGGGTGAACGTCAGCCCGAAAGGATCCAGGACGCGCGCATACATTTTCGTAAAATTGCTGGACGCCTTATACACTTCAAAGCATAATTGCTGTTCTAATTTCGATGGTTTATCCATATATCCACCCCATGCTTTTCTTATAGAATAATGATTTCAACGTCGATCGAGTCTTTGATGGCTTTCGAATACGGGCAGGTCTGGTGGGCTTTTTCCACGTAAAGCTCTTTTTGTGCTTCATCCAGGCCGGTAATGTCCACTTCGAGTTTAGCTGCCAGCTTGACGCCGCCGTTCTCCTTGTCGCCAAGAAGCGAAATTGTCGCTTTCACTTCGGTTTTTTCCACTTCCACTTTCGCTTGTTCCAGCACCAATTCAAGCGCGCTGTTGAAGCATGCACTATAGCCCGCCGCGAATAATTGTTCCGGATTTGTTGCAGTCGTCGCTGTTCCACCTAGTGCTGCGGGCTTGGCCACGTCCATGAAGAAGATGTTGTCCTCTGAGTATACCTCACCTTGTCTGCCGCCTGTGTTGATAATCGTCGTTTCGTATAATACTTTTGCCATTTCTTTTCGCCTCCAAATTTATATCGCTTACGATGTACATTAAACTATATCGTGAGCGATGTAAAATGATAAGGCTTGCTGATTCTAAAAAAATAAAAAAAGGCATAGCGGAATTTCCCCGATATGCCTCGATCTATGCCGGCTTAGCCGTCAATCCATTCTGACGGTCCGCTTTTATTGGTGCTGTCGGCCTTCGCCACTTCAGCTTGCTTGTTTTGCTTACTCTTATAAGGCTTGTTGCTTTTGGCTTTGTTGGCGCCTTTTTCCCAGCGCGTCCAGCCTTTTTTGCCGGTGCCTCTGCCAGTACCGCTTTTTGCTTTATCTTTGCTCATGTTTATCACTCCCGTACTTTCCCGCAGCCGTGCGAGGGAATTCCCCTTATCATAACAGGTTCAGGCGGTTTCTACACCCCTCCGCTTTTAAAATGAGCCCCGAAGCCCATTCTTTTGCAGATACTGGAGGAAGTCCGCTTTCGCGAAGACATTCAAAACACATGGCTGCTTTTCCTTCTTTTCAAGGGCGTGATGTTCTTCGGGAAACTCCTTTTCCACTCCAAGGCGGATGAACGGCAGTTTCGCCTGTGCTTTCTGCGAACGCACATTGACCTCCCGCGCACCGGCAAACACATAGTCCAACCCCAGTTCTTCAAAGGCGATGCGCAGGATTTCGATTTTGGACGCTTCGTTATAGCCTTGCCCCCAATAATCATGGCCGATCCAAGTGCCGATGTGGCAGGACTTCTTGCTGTGGTCGATGAACATCAAATCGGTTAGCCCGATCAAGTTTCCGTGTCCATCCAAAATCACACGCGGCACCGTTACGCCTTCCCGCTCTTGCTGCATCGCTTGTCGGACGAATTGCCTGGTGTCTTCAACGGTGCCGTCCGGCAAACCCAGCGCTTCTTTTACCGGCGGTGCCGAAGACATCCGGTAAATGTCCTCGCAGAAATCCAGCTTGTGCGGCACCAGCGTAACTTTTTTCATACACGTTCCTCCACATTTAAATGATTAGGGAATAATTGTAACTTTATTACCACTCTACCGTCTATAGAAGAAAAGGGGGAATTGTATGAAAACTTTTCTGGCCGCAACCGTGTTGATTTCCTGCTTTGCACTGTTTGGCTGCGGGCAAAGGGAAGGCACGGCGGAACATTTGGAGGGCGCTTATCTCCTGGCGCTCAAGCTGATGATTGAAACCGATCCGGCACTGAACCAATCGATGGATTACATAGCAGTGGACATGGAGACGCTCACGGAATTGGATGCTGGAGACAAAAAAGGCATCTTGCGTTCACTGGAAACGAAATACGGGGTCAAGGCCATGGATGCTTCGTTCGAGGAATTGAAGGCACAAGGCTTGTATGACGAAGAATCGGGAAGCCTGGATGGAATCCTCTTGACCTTCGAAGAAATGGAATACAATTTTAATGGCTCGGTCACCTTCACCGGCGCTAAAATGAAGTCGGGATTGGGGGCCGCCGGAGTCCAAAGCACACTGGAATTCGACGGCAGCCGTTGGAAAATACAAGAATCGAAGCAGACATGGGTCAGTTGACGGCCCGCAAAAAGAGCCGGCCCCGATATGAGGGTCCGGCTCTCCTATTCTGCTTTTGCTGCCCCGCGCTCTTTTAATAAAGATAAGGAATCAGCCGCGCACGCTGCTTCATCCACTGTGTATAATCTTCGCCAAACTTTTCGACTAACAGCGCTTCTTCATAATCCATGCGCTTTACTAACGCCCATGCCACAGCCGCTCCGCCTACAACTGCCGCAATGATGCTGGTGAAATACAGCGCCATGCCCAGCGTGATAAAAAACAGGCCGGTATACAAAGGGTGGCGCAGCCTGCGGTATGGCCCGCTGCTGACGATCTGGTCGCCTTCCCGAACTGTGACGTAACGGGTAAACTGGTTTTTCAAATGGACAATCCCCCACATCCGCAAAAACACGCCCGCGGCAAAAAACAGCGCGCCCGTTCCTTTCATCCACTCCGCGAAACCGGCGCCCTGCAGCTCCTGCAGCAGCATCGCGAGTCCGATTGTGCCAGCGAGTGCTGTGAAAATCAGGAAAAACGAACGCTTTTCCAACGGATCGCTCGCTCCGGCGCTGCGGTTGCGGAAAAACACGAATTCCCCGATCCATACCAAACTGACAGCAACAAAAATCCAATCAATGAACGTCATATCCCATGCCCCTTACTTTCTGCCTCTTTGTTTAAAATATATAGAAACTTCGGATCCAATACAAACTGCAGCCCTTTCGTATAAAAGAAAACAGGCTTTCTTCCCCAGCAAAAGGAAAGAAAGCCTGTCTTTTATTCGTCAGTCGTTGATAAATCAACCAGCATCGCGGTGAACACGATGAAAATCGCCATTAATGATAATACCATGGTGAACATTGCCCTCAACTCCTTACCAAGTTATGAATCCTTTAGAACCAGGAGGTGCATTTTGAATCATGTCGCCGATCGGGATTGCATACGCGATAAAGATAAGCGCAAATGCAATGCCGACCCAAATCGCCCAATTCTCCAAAAACTTCGGCGTGTGTTCTTTATCGCTTTCCGCTAACGGGAACTCGACGAAATCTTCGGGCCGTTCCGCTTTCGGCGACAGGAACATCGTCATGATGACGATATACATCAAGATCATCGCCGACAAGAACAGAATGCTGCCGCCGACTGCCATTGTGACGTGGCTTGTCAGGATGCCATCGAACCATTCCAGTGCAGAAGGATGATTATTGTACCCTGCATAAGCGGTGCGCCGGGGCGCCCCGAGCAGCCCCAGAATATGCTGCGACGTCGACATCAGCAGCATGCCAATCGTCCAAGTGATGATTTGGACGAATCCAAGACGCTGCATCGACTTCGTGAACTGGCGCCCAGTCAAGTAGGGAATCAGCCAGAACGTCAAGCCCATGAACGTCATCGCCACCGGTGTACCGACGGTGATGTGGAAATGGCCGACAATCCACAGCGTGTTGTGGACGACTTCATTGAGCTGGAAGCTTGCATTGATAATGCCGCCGGCGCCGCCGGGAATGAAGAATGCCATCGCGATGAAAATCGACGTGAAACGGACATCTTTCCAAGGCAGCATGCGGAACCAGCCGAACAAGCCGACGGCGCCTTTTTTGCGCCCTGAAATTTCAAAGTTCGCAAACATCGTGAATGCTGTCATCAAGGACGGCACGATGACCATGAATGTCAGAACAACTTGAAGGAATTTCCAGAAGTTCGAAATCCCTGGCTCAGTCAACTGATGGTGGAAGCCGACCGGAATGGAGAAAAGGATGAACAAAACGAATGACAGACGCGCCAGGGAATCACTGAATACTTTGACGCCAAGCAATTTCGGCACGATCAAATACCATGCCATATACGCCGGCAATAGCCAGAAATACACAAGCGGGTGGCCAAAATACCAGAACAATGAGCGGCTGAGTTCGACGTTGATCGTATCCGTCCAGCCAAATGCCCAAGGAATGTATTGGAACAACACGGTCGCTACGACGCCTAAGCAGGCGATGAGCCACATAACGATAGTTGTAATGGTCATGAATGCGAACAGCGGGCTCAAGTGCCCTTTGTTTTTGCGGCGCCATGCCATGTAATGGCCGATCAGCGCAAAGCTGCTGATCCAAGTTCCGATGATAAAGAGCGCCAACCCTACATAAAACCAGCCGCTAGCTTTAAGCGGTGCGTAGAATGTATAAAGCACAGAAGCTTTGCCGGAAACGATCATCACGGTCGCCATGACCGTACCCAGCAGGGTCACCCAAAAGCCGACCCATGAGTACAAGCGCACTTTCGGTCCGAATGTGCCGATGCTTTTGCTCATGCCTGTTGTAAAGAAGGCAAAAATGAAGAATGTCGTAAATATAAGTGCTAATAATACGCCGTGGGCGGTCAAGATTTGATAATAATCCAGCCAAGCTGGCAATTGCAATGCATCATTGCGGATAAACACCTGCAGCAGTCCAGCCAATGTCCCGATCAGGAAGGCCGCGTAAGCGACGCCGATATTTGCCAATGCGATTTTTCTGTCTTTTACAGCAATCATCTTAATACACCTCTATTTCACTGGACATCATGTGATGGCCCGTACCGCAGTATTCGTTGCAAAGAATCAAATACTTGCCAGGCTTCTCAAATGTGTAGGATTTCGTCGTAATTTGGCCAGGAACGACCATCATATTGACTTTTGTGTTATCAATTGTAAAACTGTGGACCACGTCTGTGCTGGTCACTTTGAAAATGATTTCTTTGCCGGCTGGCACTTTCATCTCCGGTGCGTTATAGCCGAAAGCCATCGCTACGATTGTCACTTGATAGGTATCATCATCCAGCTGAGAAACGCCTGGATTATCAAATGGCGCTGTTTCATTCACTTTTTCCGGGTCGATCGTATCCATCCCGCCTGACGGGGTGTGGTCATGGGAAAAGGCGCTGACGCCGACGACGCTCAAAAATACAATGAGCGAAGCAATCCCGAAAACAAGCCAAATCTTTTCGTACTTATGTAAATGCATATCCATCTTCTCCTTTTTTCATCCGTTTATGCTGCATGTCCTGCAGCTTATCTTGCCACGTACATCATGTAGACTACGACCCACATTACTACAATAATGACGCCTACGAAAAACACACTCACCAATGTCCCTTTTAAATTCACGCCTTGATGTTCATCGTATTTCTTGCTCATCCGCTCTCACCTCTTGTATTTATCTCTTGCTTCCAGATTAAGGCTTTGCTTCCGAAGACATTGTGATAAATGTCACACCTGTATCATTTTTTAGGTGCATTTTCATATTTTGGACAAAAAAACAAGCTGATCCGGATGGGATCAGCTTGTTTTGCAGGAATAGAGGATTGATTTATATTATTGGCGAACCGTTTTCAATGCCTTCGACCACGGGATAACCTGGTCCAGCATTTGGTTGACTGAATCTGCCTGCACCGGAGCCGCTTTCAGTTCAGCGCCGTTTTCAAAGTCCGTGAATAAAGATAGAGCCGGGTGGACGCGGACATCCGCTACTGACAATTCACCCAGGATGCCGCGCAAATGTTCTGCAGCGCGCGCTCCGCCAACCGAACCGTATGAAACGATGCCGGCTGCTTTGTTGTTCCATTCTACGCGCAAATAATCCAATGCATTTTTCAGGGAACCTGTAATGGAATGGTTATACTCCTGCGCGATAAAAACAAAGCCGTCCTGTGCCGCAACAGCTTCGGACCATCCCGCAGCGCCGGAAGCGTCTCCGCCATTTTCGCCGAGCAGCGGCAATTTATAATCAGCGATGTCGATGATCGTGTAGTTCGCATCTCCGCGTTTGTCAGCCAATTCTTTTACCCAATCCCCTACTTGCGGGCTTAAGCGGCCTTCGCGTGTCGAGCCTAAGATGATGCCGATGTTCAATGGTGTCATTGTTATTTCCTCCTTTGGTTGTTCAGTTTGCTGTGTTCCGAATAATTTATTTAGAAATCCCATTTTATCGATTTTCTCCCTTACAAATATTCTTTATCGATTTTGCGTGTGCTGCGTACCGTATCGATCGGACGCACCATTTTTTCAATCGCTTCGCGTTTTCCTTCGAGGAATGGCGGCAAGGATAATTTTTCACCCATCGTTTCATACGGCTCGTCGCCCATGAAGCCCGGTCCGTCTGTCGCCCATTCGAAAAGGATGCCTTGTGCCACACGTGCGTAAAGTGATTCGAAGAAGAAACGGTCCACATAGCCCGATGTGTTGAATCCTAATGTTTGCATGCGGTCGATCCATTCTTTCAAAACATCGGTATCCGCTACCCGGAATGCCGCATGGTGGACAGTGCCAAAGCCTTGGCGGCCAGCCGGCAGCAATTTATTGTGCTCAACGATCACTTGCGCGCCATTGCCGCCTTCGCCTACCTCGAACAGGTGCAGCGATCCTTCTTTAGCGATTTCCCGCATCAGCAGCGCTTTTTCCAATACTTCTTTCAATTGTTCGAATTCCGCAATGCGGATGTGGATCGGACCCAGCCCAGTGATTGCGAATTCAAGCGGCACCGGGCCGTTTTGCCACGGCGTTCCAGCTGCGACGCCTTCGTTGTGTTCGTCAGAAATCAGCATGTATTGCTGATCGTCGAAATCCGAGAACGAAATGGTTTGTTTGCCGAAAACTTCCTGGATGCCTTTATGTTTCACTTCGTATTTATCAAAACGCTTGACCCAGTAAGCCAAAGCTTCGTCAGTCGGGACGCGGAACGCTGTTTTGTAAATTTCGTTCGTGCCATGCGTGCCTTTCGGGATGCCGGGAAAATCGAAAAACGTCATATCGGTGCCAGCTGAACCCTTGTCATCCGAGAAAAACAAATGGTAGGTCTGGATATCATCTTGGTTCACTGTTTTCTTGACCAGGCGCATGCCCAGTACATAGGTGAAAAACTCGTAGTTCTTTTCGGCACTGCTCGTGATGGCCGTTACGTGGTGGATTCCTTTTAATTCATTCATGAAAATCTCTCCTTTAAATAAAGTATGGGTTAATATCTCGAATTCGAGATATATGATTAAAAAAATTTGAGCCCAAATCAGTGGCTGGAAAAGTGAATCGTACTTGCGAATAAATTATCTTTAATTCGAGATAATAATACCATGCATTTTTTAAACCGTCAACAACTTGATTTCAAAATCAAAAAAGAAGATTCCCGACATCAGGAATCTTCTTTTGGTCACTTCTTATTTATTGCGCAGCGGCTGCAAGGCATTTGTCCATGCATTGACTTGATCCAACATGACGCCGACCGACTTTTCATGGACTGCTGCCGGTTTGAACTCGTGCATATCGACAAAATCAGTGAATAACGACATCGCCGGATGTGTGCGCACACTCGCCACCTGCAATTCAGCCAGAATGATCCGCAGCGACTCCGCCGCGCGGACACCGCCCGCTGAACCGTAGCTGACAATGCCGGCTGCTTTATTGTTCCATTCCACATACAAATAATCGATGGCATTTTTCAACGCTGACGTTACGCCATGGTTGTATTCGGGGGTAATGAACACATAGCCGTCCAGCTCCGTGATTTTCTTTGCCCACGGAATGGCTTCAGGTGTTTTGTAATCCTGGCTGTACGCAGCCGAAATCGGTTCCGCATACATCGGTAAATTGAATTCCTTCAAATCCACTATTTCGTACTCTGCGTCTCCGCGCTTGTCTGCAATTCCCTTGACCCATTCCGCCACTTGCAAGCTATTGCGCCCAGGCCGTGTACTGCCAGTAATAATGCCGATTTTCGTCATAAAACTGATTCCTCCTCAAATTGTGATCATGCTTCGATTTCGAGACTTTCACTCTTTGATGCACTTTTATCATAATTGAAAGAGTGGAGGGGTTCAAACGAAAAGACTGAATAGTACGAAAGTGAAGAGTAGCTTCTTTTCTAGTTTTGAACATTTTAATAGGGATTCAACAAAACCCCAAGAATGCTTCTGCATTCTTGGGGAAAATGAAACGGTGAGTTTAGAAAAAGACTTGCCGTAAAACATTGAAAAGGTGATCAACCGCTCCATCTTCTTCTATATAAATAAAAAATTCTATACTTCAAAGCCTTCTTCCGCTTCCGAACCGGCGAAATCTTCTTTCGCATCCATGCGGTAGCTGATAAACGCCAAGCCCGAAGCGATCAGCGCACTCAAGCCGCCGACCCATGACAGGTGGACATAGCCGCCGTTCGCGACCACGTATCCGCCAAGTGTCGCACCCAACGCAATGCCGATATTAACCGCAACCGGCGTTAAGGATGACGCGAAATCTTTCGCTCCCGGTGAATACACCGTCGCCAAGTTCATCAAATACATTTGGATCGTTGCATTCATTGCATAAATCATGACTGCCATGGCCATCAGGCTGACGAGCCCGGCAAACGTGGATCCCATTGTAAAGTACAAAGAGCCTAAAATAACCGCTTGGACAATAAATACATAGCGAAGCTTGCTTACGCCGTTCTGGCTGGCGATTTTTCCGGCCAGCACATTGCTGAAGATTGAAAATGCGCCGTATGCCAATAAAATCACGCTCACATAGCCCGTCGCAATCCCCAAGCCTTCTTCAAGAATCGGTGTGATATACGTATAAATCGTATACGTTCCGGCAATTGAAAATGTCGGGATAAAGAATGCCAGAATCATCCGCGGATTGCCCAGCAAGCTCAGCTGTTCCTTGGCCGATCCTTTTTGCACTTTCAGTTTTCTCGGCAGGATAAAAATCGCCATGATCAAACTGATGATTCCTAAAAGTGTCGTGAACCAAAACGTCAGCTGCCAATTGCCCAGCTGTCCGATTAATGTGCCTAAAGGGACGCCGATGACATTGGAAATCGTGAAGCCGGCAAAAATCAGCGCAATGATGGGACCCTTCTTGCTTTCCGGCATGATGTCGCTGGCAATGCTCATCGACAGAGCAACCAATACACCACTGACGACAGCCGTAATAACCCGGGAAAAGATCAAAAGCTCATAAGTGCTCGATAACGCGCTGATGGTATTGCCGATAATGAACAAAGAAATCAGCGTCAGCATCAGCGGATATTTCGGGAAGCGGCTGACGTAGACTGTTACAATCGGCGTACCGATCGCATAAGCAATGGCGAAGCCGGATACCAAAGTGCCCGCCACGGCAAGGCTGATCGTTAAATCTGATGACACTTCCGTCAGCAAACCGACGATGACAAATTCACTCGTCCCCATGACAAACGTCAAAAGGGTTAACGTAAATGCTAAAATTTTCTGTTTCGTGCTCAATGATTCTTTTTTTACTGCTGTGTCCATGAAAAACTCACTCCTATTTCTTCTTTGAATCTTATGGATGAATATCATATAGATATATCTAAAAATCTCGATATTGGAAATCAAAAAAAGACACCGCGTTTTGCTAAATTTCTTCGTTGATGAATTTAGCAACTTTCGCCAATGTCTCTTCATTTCGTCTGTAATACGTCCATTGCCCGTAGCGCACTGCTTCCAGTAAACCTGCTTTTTGCATGAGCGACAAGTAATGGGAAACGGTCGATTGAGATAAATTCACCTTTTCTTGAATATCCCCTACACAAACGCCGCCCTTGATGCTTACCTCCTTCGGCAGATGCGCTTGCTGTGCCGGGAAATTCTTCTCCGGTTCTCTGAGCCACTTCAAAATATTAAGACGAGTTTCGTTTGACAATGCTTTGAAAACATCTAAAACATTTAAATTATCCATGCGCCTATCTTATATCGACTTTATTCGATATGTCAAAGGGAATGATTTTGTAAAAATCAATTGAACAGAGAAACCGGCCATCCTAATGTTGAAAGGATGGCCGGTTTCTTTGGTCTAAAGCTTGATTTGTATGCAATAATTCCATGAAACTTAAAATCATTTCCATGTATAGATAATTACCTTTCTTTTAAAAACGCTCGCCATCTCTTGCAGAGCCCGTATCCTTGAATCCAGCCAAAACCATATATCCCAAAACGACCCCCGCAATCGTCGGGACAGTCGTTCCACCCAGCAAAATAATATCCGGAATGCGAAGCCAACCTTCGCCTATTGGCAAGAAGGGTACGAATGTCATGAAAACAAGATAAAGTGCTGGCAATCCAACCGCAGCGAAAAGCGGCCAGTCAAATTTCCAAGCGTCTCTATTTTTCATTTGCAGGATGAATTTCGGCGTGCGGATCAGCAAGCCCATAACTACCGGAAACAATGCGATGTATGCTTGGCGCGGCAAGGGATTAAATGTCCTTTGTGCGGTTTCAGCTATTTGCTGCTGAAGCTGCATCCCCAAGTACAAAACAAATCCGATTGCCAGTGTCCAGATGAAATAATACAGAAACCGTTTCAAACCCGTCTCCCCCTTTGTCTTCTTGTTACTGAAAAGCTGCTAATACATTTGTATACGCAACAGGAAGACAAAGCGTTCCATTTATTTGGAAATAAATTTAATGCATAACGACACAAACAATTCATCAGCATGAGGTTATTTTAATTAATGATGCAAGCCATGATCGTATCTCCAAAAGTTCTTACGTCTTTTAGATAATCGTAACCTTCAGGCGACCCGAAACTGTTAAATGCTCTTACCGCTACCAGATTGTATTTAGGAACCACCAGCAAAGTCACGCCCGTATAGCCCAATATTTGAAATGATCCCTTTGGAACAGATGCCCCAATTTCCGACTTTACGGCGGGTGAATCTTTCACAAACCACAAGAAGCCATTTTGAGGAAGATCCGCATCAATCGTTTCCGGGCTTTGAAGAGAAGTCGCTAACGCAATGATTTCGCGCGGAGCAATCCTTTTTCCGTTTATGAGACCCTCGTTTAGGTGAAGCTCTCCCCACCTTGCGAGCTCTCTGGCAGATGCATACATATTTCTTTCATCGCCGCAAATGCTTGTTCCGTTGTACCAGCTCGGATCATCAGGATTCCGTATCACCTCAACCAGATTTTCGTTCATTTCTGCGTACCAACCAGTTTCGGTGAAATCCATCTTAGCGAAGGCTTGTTCGCGCAAAATTTCAGCAATAGTCTGTCCTGTGGCATTTTCGATAACCTTAGTTAGTGTATTGATCCCAATACCGCGGTAAGCCCAGCTTTCACCCGGCAAAAATTCTTTCTGGATTTCCGATCCGTTTTTCTTGAGGCCATGGGTGTGCGTTAAGAGGTGCCGAATCGTGACTCCCTTATAAATTTCAAGGTCTGCCGCTGGGTAATAATCTGTTGCTAAATCATCGATTGATTTTATAAATCCTTCGTAAACAGCATAAGCCGCTGCAAAACCGATGTAGTTTTTTCTGACGGAAGCAATATGGAACTGGCTCGCTGCGCCAATTTCTTTCGCATTTTCACCCGCTGAATGTGTTCCCCAATATTCTTCCACCGTGACCATGCCATTGTGCATGATCAAAAGCGCTGATCCGGTGCAGTCAACCAGCCTAGCCGTGTTTTTAACATGTTCTATTACTGGTGCAAATGATTGATCTTTCTCTCTAATAGTTCCCATAGCTCCTCTGATTCCCCCTGGACTTAATGAATTAAAAAAGTTCTTTATATAGAAACAGTTTACGTTGGCCAATCAACGTTAAGCCTTCAAAAGCTTGGCGTTGATCGCGACAATAACCGTGCTCAAACTCATAAAGACCGCCCCGATTGCCGGGCTGATGAGAATCCCCCACGGTGCGAGAACCCCTGCAGCCAAAGGAATCGCGACAATGTTATAGCCGGTGGCCCACCATAAATTCTGCACCAGTTTTCGATAGGTTTTTTTCGACAGGTCGATCAGTGCGACCACATCGTTCGGATTGCTTCTGACGAGTATTACATCGGCAGTCTCCATCGCAACGTCCGTACCCGCTCCGATGGCAATCCCCAGATCGGCTGTCGCGAGTGCCGGTGCATCGTTCACGCCGTCGCCAGTCATCGCCACTCTTCTGCCGCTGTCTTTGATGCGTTGAATTTGCTGGGCTTTGTCATTCGGCAGCACTTCCGCGTACACTTCGTCGATGCCTACCTGCTTCGCTACCCAGTCCGCCACTTTCCGGTTGTCGCCCGTCAGCATGATCGAATGGATCCCTTTTTCTTTTAATGCAGCCACTGCTTCCTTCGCCGTATCACGGACGATATCTGCCAGCGCCACCATTCCCGCGAGCTGTTCCTCCACAAGCACGAAAACCACAGTTTTTCCTTCTTCCGATAAGCGATTAAACTGCTCGCTATCATAATCAAGTCCATTGCTGTTCACGTAGCCGGGACTGACGACATTGACTTTCCGGCCATCCACCATGCCTTGGATCCCTTTGCCGGTAATCGATTCAAAGCCGCTTACTTTGCCGATTGACAGCCCTTTTGCTTTGGCTGAATTGACGATGCCTGTGGCAATCGGGTGTTCTGAGTTTTGTTCAATCGCTGCTGCGAGCTGCAAGACTTCCTCTTCGCCATAATCGCCGGCTGGCACAACGTCCATTACACCAAACTCTCCTAACGTCAGTGTTCCGGTTTTATCAAATACGACGGCATCCAAATTCCGCGCCCCTTCGAAATCCGCCCGATTGCGGATCAAGAGCCCTTTTTTCGCAGAAATCGATGTCGAAACCGCAACAACCAGTGGCGCGGCCAACCCTAACGCATGAGGACAAGCAATGACCATGACGGTCACCATCCGTTCAATTGCGGTGTCGAACGCATACCCGAGCGCAAGCCATGCGGACAGCGTCACAAAGCCCGCCCCCAATGCCAGGTAAAACAGCCATTTAGCGGCGCGATTCGTTAAATCCTGTGTTCTAGATTGGGATTCCTGTGCTTCTTTCACCATCTGAATCACTTGCGCCAAATAAGAATCTTCCCCAGTCTTTTCCACTTCGATGACCAGCGAACCTTCTTTATTGACCGAGCCGCCGATGACTTCTTCTTCCGCCGCTTTATTAACTGGAACAGATTCTCCCGTCAGCATCGATTCATCGACCGTTGATTTTCCTTCTATAATGATTCCGTCGACCGGCACCTTTTCACCCGGTTTTACGAGCACCCGGTCGTGGGCGCGGATTTCGGCTGTGGGCACATCGTGGACTTGGCCGTGTTCATCGAACCGATGCGCCTCACTCGGCATCAGTTTGACCAGTTGCTCCAAGGCATTGGACGCGCCCATAATCGAACGCATTTCAATCCAATGCCCCAAGAGCATGATGACGACTAAAGTCGCGAGCTCCCAGAACAGCTGGTTGCCGTCCCACCCAAAAACCACAACGGTGCTGTAGCTATAGGCAATCGTGATGGCCAAAGCGATCAAAGTCATCATGCCCGGGTTCTTTTCCTTCAGTTCATTGATTCCGCCGATCAAGAATGGCCAGCCGCCGTAAAAAAAGACCACTGTTGATAATGCGAATAAAATATAGAGATCGTTGTCAAAGCGCCAGTCGACTCCCATAAAATGCTGGATCATGGGGGATAAAGCCAAAATCGGGATGGTAAGAATCAGCGAAATATAAAAGCGCTTCTTGAAGTCTTCCACCATGTCGCCGTGTCCTTGGTGAGCATGATGCCCGTTATTGCCATGTTCTGACTGCGCTTTTTCGGGGTGGCTGGCAGGTTCGCTGTGTGGCTGCATTGCCGGAACGTCGTGCTGTTCAGGATGATGATGTTCTCCATGCTTTGCCATTCGGTTTCACCTCTTGGAAAGTTTTTTAAGAGCGGTTTCAGGGCTTTCTTTTTTTCATTTTAATATGAAACTGTCGAGAAAATATCGAGAAAATTCCGTTTATTCCAGAAATGCCATGTCGTTTGCCTCATAAAAAACGCCCCCGGTCTATCGTCGTCTGCACAACAATAAGCCGGGAGCTCTACTTCTCTCAATCAATCTTGCAAAATGAAATTGGGCAATTCTCGCAATTGATCTCGTGTTTTAAAAATGCGATGTCGTGGATCAGTATTTTTCCTTCCACCAAAGAGACTTTCTGCTTTTTCTTCAAGTCATTGAGCATGCGGTTGACCACTTCCCGGGTCATGCCGCAGAAATTCGCCAGCTCCTGATTCGTCAACACCATATCGATAAGGACACCCTCAGCTTTTGGCACGCCATAGCTATTGCTGAGCCTGATGAGCGTAGAATACAGCGCTCCTTTTTTGCCGTGCAGCATCAAATCGCGGAATTTGGTCTGCGTTTTCTGTTGATCGAGGCCCATCCACCGCATAAAGGCGGCAGCCAGTTTGACATTTTCCAAAAGCGCTTCTTCCAGGTCTTCAATAGCAATTTTCATGCAGACGACATCTTCCAGCGCTTTCGCATCCAGCATATAAATGGAACGGTCCGAAAATACCGTCACTTCCCCGACCAATTGGTCTGGTCCGCAAATGCGCAGCGTCAGCTCACGGCCATTCGGCGTCACTTTGCCAATCTGGACTTTCCCTGCCTGCATAATATAGACGCCCTTGATGGCATCGCCTTCTTGAAAAAGATAGGTTCCTTTATTGTATTCCTTGATGCTATGGCGAATCGTTCGAAGCTCCGCCAATTCAGTCGCCAAGCTGCCTTCCATCATTTGTTCTTCCAAAAAAACACGCCCCCTTGTCGGCCGGCCTTTTCCCTAATCTATTACTGCAATCATAACATAATTACCCATTTTTTCCGAACTGAATTTTCTGACAGCATTTTCTTTTTGAAGATGTGTTTCACCTCGCCACATTCTCCAAAAAACTTTGGCCAATAAGCAGGAACTGTAACGCTGTTTATAGAAGATTAGTTAAGACAGAGAAGGAGGAATTCATTATGACATTGAAATACCATGAAATTCTCGTAGCTATTGACGGCTCAAAAGCCGCGGAACTGGCTTTTAAAAAATCGGTGGCAATTGCAGCCAGAAACAACGCTTCGTTGAACTTGGTCAGCATCATTGACACATCGTTCGGCTCACTTGAAGCATATGGCCGCGAGTTCGCTGATAAAGCTACAGCATCCGCGCAGGAACTGCTGGAACAATATAAAAAAGAGGCTGAAATCGGCGGCGTCCACAACGTTAATATCATTGTAGAATTGGGCAATGCCAAAGCGAAAATTCCTGGAGAACTTGCCAAACGGTTGAATGCGGATCTGATTGTCTGCGGCGCAACCGGTTTAAGTTCCGCGGAACGCATCTTCCTCGGCAGCGTGTCGGAGCGAATTGTGCGCACTGCAAAAGTGGATGTTTTAGTTGTTAGATCCGAAGATACAATTTCAGAATAATAGTTGAATAATTAGAAAACTCCTTCTCTGTTATTTTCGAGAAGGAGTTTTTTTGATTGTTACAAAAATAATATAGCTTCCCCTATTACCCTTGTCATACTTTCCTAAACCATTTGATACGCAATTGTAATAAAAAATTAGTGTTTATGGTGGTACAATACTTTTGCCGGCTTTTTTAGAGCGGTTTTCATCACTGATTTTTACTTTTTCAATATAGATGATTACTCTTTGACACATAGACATAAGGAAATGAGAGAGGGGAAACAAGAAGTGAATTTATTATCTAAACTTACTGCCGGCGCGATTGCCGCAGTGTTGGCTCTATCAATTTTCATTCCTGCAGCTAATGCAGATTCATTGGGAGAGCTAAAAAGCAAGCAACAAGAGGTGCAGCAAAAACAGAGCGAATTGAATTCTGGAATCCGTGAAAAAGCAAACGAAATCGCGGAAAACGAAACGAAACTTGAAACGATTATGAGAAAAATTATGGAATTGGACAAAAAAGTTCAAGAAACTGAAGCGAAAATCGCCGATGTCCAAGCTCAAATCGATCAAACTAAAGCTGAAATCGATGCATTGCAGGCTTCTATCGTGGAATTACAGCGCAAAATCGATGAGCGTACTGAATTATTGCAAGAACGTGCCCGCGCTATTCAGATGAGCGGCGGATCTGTAGATTACATAGATGTATTGCTTGGCGCAAACAGCTTTGTTGATTTTATTGACCGTTTTTCAGCAGTAAATACGTTAATCGAAGCTGACCGCGAAATCATGCGTGAACAAGCAGCTGATAAAAAATTGCTTGCTGAACAAAAAGCGCAAGTCGAAACGAAATTGGCTGAGCAGGAACAGCGCAAAGCTGAACTTGTCGAGTTGAAAGCTTCACTGGACGGCCAGAAAAAAGAGCAGGCCCAGCTTGAAGCGGACCTGAAAGCAGAACAAGCACGATTGGCTAAAGAGAAAGCTTCTTTGGAATCAGAGCACGATAAGCAAATGACAATCGGTGCAGGACTTGCATCTAAAATTGAAAAAGAGCAAGCCCGCCTTGCTAAATTAGCAAGAGAAGCTGAGTTGAAGCGTCAGCGCGAAGAAGCGGCTGCACGTAAAGCACAGGCTGCAGCAGCAGCAAAAGCAGCGGCTTCGGCAGCAGCTTCAGCGAAAAGCTCAACACCAGCCGTTTCATACGCATCGGCACCAGCACCTAAAGTCGGCAGCGCAAACTTCATCAAACCGGCTGCTGGCAGATTCACATCAGGATACGGTGGACGTGACATCGGCGCAGGTGCTGAATCCCACTTGGGACTTGATATCGCAAACGTGACTGGCACACCAATCGTTGCAGCAGCTGGCGGTTATGTATCATTCGCCGGCAACATGGGCGGCTACGGCAATGTAGTTATCCTGACGCACTCGATCAACGGACGTTCATACGCAACAGCGTATGCACACATGAACTCTGTAGGCGTATCTGCAGGGCAAGCTGTTTCACAAGGCCAGTTCATCGGCGCAATGGGAAGCACAGGACGCTCGACCGGTCCTCACCTTCACTTTGAAATCCACATCGGATCTTGGAACGGTGCACGCTCAAATGCAGTAAACCCATCACCATATATCCAGTAAATTTAGTAAAGTCTGTCCCGTTGCGGGGCAGGCTTTTTTTGTTGTCTTAGCATCCTTTTTTGTTAACAGGCGCTAAAAGTTTTTGTAAAGGCGTTCACTCGAAGTTAACACGCATTCGCTGAAAAACAGCTTGCATTCGCCCATCGTTAACATGAACTGTTTGGAATTTAACCGGCATTAGCATAACAGCATCAAGCCACAAACCAAACTCAAAAGCATATTATGAAAAGCCCTTTGCCAAAGCAAAGGGCTCAGGTAGTAGACAAATAAATATTTATTTTATTTAAAAAATAAAAAGTCATTTCATCTTAGGTATACCGGATTCTGCACTCCATGCGGACGCTTTCCGCGGACGAAGCGCTGAGCCTCCTCGTCGCAAGCTCCTGCGGGGTCTCATCACTCCGTTCTTCCGCAGGAGTCGCCGCATTGCGCTCCGAATCCTTGAGAGATGGCTTACGAAAAGTGAATTCTTTGGTTACTCTCTCTAATATGAGCCACCTGCTAACAACCGGTCTGGCCACGAAGACTCCTGTGGGACAGCGAAGGCTGAAGACCCCGCAGGAACGTCAGTGACGAGGAGGCTGAAGCTGAGCCCACGGAAAGCGAAGTGGCCAAATCGGTTGGAGTATACACAGTTATTCATGTTGATTAGATTTTGTCTACAAGTCTGAGCCCTTTGCCAAAGCAAAGGGCTCCTCAATCGAAAAAACGCATTCCACAGCGGCGGAATGCGTTCATGCGCAGTATCAAAAAATTTCTCTGGATTATGCAACAGCCCCGCATTTACTCCCGGCTTTTATTTGCCGCCGTATAATTGTTGCAGTTCGTCTTCTTTCATCGTGAAGCGATGTTCTTCGGCCGGGAATGCCCCAGCTTTGACTTCCGCAACATAGGCGCTCAAGCCATTCTTCATCATTTCCCCGGTTTCCGCGTATGAACGGACGAATTTCGGCAAATGATGGGAACCGTATTTCAAGGTGTCGTGGTAAACCAGCACTTGGCCGTCGGTATCCGCGCCAGCGCCGATGCCGATGACTGGGATCGATACGGCTGCAGTGACTTCGCGGGCCAGTTGGTATGGAATGCATTCGAGGACGAGCATGCAGGCTCCGGATGCTTCGCATGCTTTCGCGTCTTCAATCAGTTTTTGAGCAGCATGCGCAGTCTTGCCCTGCACTTTAAAGCCGCCCAGAACACCAGCCGTCTGCGGCAATAAACCCAGATGCGCCACAACTGGGATGCCGGTGCGCGTCAGCAGGCGCATGACATCGACCACTTCATCCGCTCCTTCAAGCTTCAGCGCTTCCGCTCCGGTTTCCTGGAAGATGCGGATGGCGTTCTGCAGCGTCTGGTGAAGATCACCGTGGAACGAGCCGAATGGCATGTCGACTACCAGGAATGTGTCGCGTGCGCCTCGGCGTGCCGCTTTGCCGTGGTGGATCATGTCGGCGATCGTCACGTTGACCGTCGAATCGTAGCCGAGCACGACCATGCCCAGCGAGTCGCCGACTAGGATGACATCGACTCCGGCTTCTTCTGCAAGTTTGGCCGACGGATAATCGTACGCCGTCAACATGGCGATTTTCTCGTCCTCTTTTTTCATTTTCAATAATGATGCTGTGTTCTTCATTTACTTTTCTCTCCTTTCGGGGAGAAAACCGATTAAAAGCCCTCCTGTGCAAAAAATGGACAGGAGGGCAGGAATTGAGCAGTTGGTTTTCTCCGTCCCTGTCGTTTGAAGATCAAGGCGAACTTATTTTTTTATGGTCTTCCAGGCAAAGCCGGTGCAGTTCGATTAGGATACTGCCCTTATTTCCACTATAGCAGAAAGAGGAAAGGAGTGGGAACCTTCAGATTTCAGGCATCGCAATTCTCCCCAGATGCGAAAATAATTCTTCACGCCTTTTCTTGAAATGGTCGTAATGGTGTTCGCCGCCTTCAATTTCCTTGAAACGGAGGTGCGGCAATTTTTTCTTTATAATGGCAAAGAAAGAGCGGCTATTTTCAAGAAACGCTTTCTGTATATGCGGCGACGGGCCTTCAGCCGTGCCGCAATCCATATAAAAACTGGCGATCGCCGATAAATCAGCTGCAGCAGCCAAGTTTTCGATTTCCTCCCGGTTGGCGTAAAATGCAGAAGAAAAGATGACCACGTTCCTGAAGGTCCGCGGATAGCGCAACGCGGTATACACGGTGATCAATCCACCCAGTGAAATGCCGGCAAGCGTTGCCGAATCCGGAAGCGTCCGGTATGTCCGGTCGATATACGGCTTTAAGGCATGAACCAAAAACTCCGAATAGCCGTGCCCTTTGCCGCCAAACGATACATGTTCATCTTCGAGCATTTTTTTGCTGTATTCGCCGTTTGGCCACGGACAATATTCATTGCGCCGCTCTTCGCTATTCTGTTCAACTGCCACTACGATGACGCCAAGCCCGCTCTTTTGAAGATACTCTTCCAGCTCGAGTGACTGGCCATCATTTGCTTCATCGGCCGCGAACACATTTTTACCGTCCTGCATATAAACGACCGGATAACGCTGGTTCGTCTCGTAATACCCCTCTGGAACATACACCCGAATAGCCCGGCCCCTATCAAGACCAGGTATATGGAGTTGAAAAACTTCTATCATATCAGCCCTTCTTTCCACCATCTTCCGCCACATCAAGCGAATACACAAAAACTTCCTTGCCGC
Source organism: Planococcus sp. APC 3906 (assembly GCF_030407685.1). Lineage (NCBI taxonomy): Bacteria > Bacillati > Bacillota > Bacilli > Caryophanales > Caryophanaceae > Planococcus > Planococcus sp. APC 3906. The sequence continues at coordinate 85,256 of NZ_JASDCW010000006.1, forward strand.
CCATGGATACGGCTTTCTCAAAACCCATGCCGATCGATTCCGCCACTTTTCGGGAAGCCTTATTTTCCGGCTGGATCAACGACACAAAGCGTTTTCTTCCCAACCGCTCGATGCCGTAATCGCGGATTGACGCAGCCGCTTCCTTGGCATAGCCCAAACCCCAGTATTGCGGGGCGATCCAATAGCCGATTTCGAGCTCTTCGGCTCCATCTACCGTCTGCTGGACCAAACCGGCATGGCCGACCGGTTTTCCATCTTCGAGCCGCACCAGCAGCCGCAAACCGGTTTCCGGCGCTTCTTTGTATGACCGGTAAATCCAATAGAGGAATTCGTAAGCTTGGCTGCGGCTGCGGGTTTCACCGTCGCCGATAAAGCGCACTACCTGCGGATCGCCTAGAAGCGAGCAAAGAAATTCGAAATCCTCGTCCCGGTATATGCGAAATTCCAACCGCTCGCTCTGCAGCAACTTGCCAGGTGATTCTACTCTGCTCTTCACGGGTCAACCCTCCCCTAGAAATTCCACCGGCAATACCGTTTCTTTTAATTTTCCGTCGTATTCCACCCGGTAAGCTTTGGCAGCGGGCCTTGAGCTGACGGCACGCACAAAATCCGAGCCGATGTAATGGAGCGCTACCCCGTCATCTGCTGCCATCCCGCCTTTGACCGCGCCGGACTCCACCAATTGCTGATAGGCCGGACGCCGCTCTTCCTCCCCGTCATAATGCGGGCAATTGCTGCCTGCCAGAAAACCGAGCGGCTGGATCGGTTCCAGCTTATCGCCGTACGAATCCGTCACGCCGTCTTCGAACCAGCAAAGCGACCCGGCACTGATTCCCGAAAGGACGACCCCTTGCTCCCACGCTTTGCGGAGAATCGCATCCAGCCCCCATTCTTTCCAAAGCACCAGCAGGTTTTTGGTGTTGCCGCCGCCGACATAGATGATGTCTTTATCCAGCACGAACGCTTCCAAATCCCTGGCCGGCGGCTTGAACAGCGACAGATGGGATGGCACGCACCTTTGATTGCTGAAAAAATCATAGAACTTGCTGATGGCTGTATCCGAATCGCCGCTGGCCGTCGGGATAAAGCAAATTTTCGGCTCTTCTTTTGGCGATTGCGCCAATATGTAATGATCGAGCAACGGATTTTCCGGTTCCATCAAGAACCCTCCGCCGCCCATTGCAATAATCTGTTTCATCTTACACCTTCCATTCTGTTTTCAATAAAGAAAGCATGAAGCTGTCGTGCGGACGTCCGCCTTGATGCAAATAAGCGCGCAGCAGCCCTTCTTTCTGAAACCCGATTTTTTGCAGCATCCCAAGAGAAACCTCATTTTCTGGAAAGACAACTGCACCCATCCGAAATATCCCCAGCTCATTGAACGAATGGTCCAATACTGCATGGACCGCCTCTTTCGCAATGCCTTTCCGCCAATGGTCGGGATGCAGCTCGTAGCCGATTTCCGCTCTTCCCACGCGCTTGTTCCAGTTATGGATGCCGATGGTGCCGACAAGTTCACCGCTTTCTTTCAAGATGATTCCCCAGCGAGCCGCCATGCCGCTTTCGAATCCTTTGCTAAATGACTGAATCATTGCGGCTGCCTGCTCGGGATCCGTAAATTTATCGGTGCCGTAATACTGCATCACATCGTCGCGCGACAAAATCTGATAAATGTTTTCTTTGTGCTGCTGGCCGATCTCAGCAAGCTCAAGCCGTTCGGTTTCCAAAGCTGTAAATCCCATGCTGCCTCCTCCTTTTCTTCTCCTATTCCATTTCGCCATGGAGGCCCGGCACTCCTTCCCTTTCATTGCAAAACGATCATTGAGCTCAGAAATTGCAAAATAAAACACTATAAAAATACCGCTCCCTTGGGGGAACGGTTTAATGCTGGCTTTTAGATGACCTAATCTTCATGCGCCACAGCTCTTCCGCCGCCCCTGACCCCAATAACACCCCGAAAACGATGACGACAAAGCCGATCAAATGGTAGCCTGTTATGGTTTCTCCGAGGAATGCAGCGGAACCGAGAAGCGCAAAAAACGTGTTCAAATTAATGAAGATAGCCGCTTTCGAAGGCCCTACTTTCCCCAGGACATGGTTATACAGCATATGCCCGATCGCTGTTGCAATTATTCCGGAACCGAAGAGCATCAGCCAAAACGTGGTGTCCATGTCTGCGAACGCACGCCATTCACCAGGTTCCGTCACCAAACTGATCAGGAAAATCCCCACGGAGCCGATGATGAACATATACGCCGTCAACAAGCGCGGGTCCAGCGTTTTTGATGCTTTGCTGATGACCATGAAGCTCATCACTTGGGCTACCATGGCGAGCAATATGTATAAATCTCCGGCAGAGGCCGTACTTGCTTGCGCATTGCCCGCTAATACAGTGGCAGCGACGCCGATAAATCCAAGGATGAATCCGAGCCATTGCCATTTTGTCGGCGTCAGCCGCAGCAATACCAAACTCAAGACAGCCGTCATGATCGGGCTGGAGCCAATGATCAAGCCCGAGTTCGTTCCACTCGTCAGTGAAATTCCTATGGAAATCAGGTAGTGATGGATAACGACATTGAGCAGCGCCCCCACTGCGATAAACGGCCATTCCTCTTTCGTCGGCTTTCGGACAAGCCTGAAAACCGCCAGAATTGCGAAGACCATCACCCCTGCAAGGAAGATGCGCAGCGATGTCATCGTCACCGGCCCCATCTGCGCCGTCAGGTATTTCATGACCGGCACATTCATCCCCCAGGCGAACATCACTGCCACCAGGATTATATATAATTTAAAATGGCTCATATCTATTCCCCATCCATGTTCCTCCAACTTCGCTTTTTCTGAATTATACCCCCTTTTCAGGCAGAATAAAAACGGATCGGAAAGAGAGATTCCCCCTTTCCGTCCGCCAATTGGGCTTGCATGGACATTATTATTCATTGAACGTTTTGCGGAAGCCGTAGAACGGGCGGTAGCCATGCGCTTCGTAATAGCTTTGGGACGTGCTGCTCGCCAGCATTTCCATACGCGTCTCCGGGTACAGGGCATGGACATGCGCTAATAATGCTTTGCCAATGCCCTCGCCGCGCCGATTTTCAGCAATCAGCAATTCACAAATATACAGCGTGATGAATTGGTCTGTCATGCCGCGCATGCAGCCGATAATTTCCCCTTGCTGTTCCGCAACGAACGCCACATTCGAATGCAGCCATGCGGCTTTAACCACATCTGGCTTCGATGCAAGGTTTGTCCATCCTTCTGATTCATTCAGCCGTTGGATGGCCGGAAAGTCGCTGTCTTTATAAACACGGATCAAGATCTTTTCAGTTGTCTCCACAAAAAATCACCTTTCTATCAACAGGACATCGCTGTCTGTCAGCCGTTCTACCTGCAGATTATGTGCCGCTTCGAATTCAGCAATCCGCTGTTCCACCGTTTTACCGGTACTGTCGGGGAATTTATCTTCCCGGCCGTAATGCGGGAAAATCGGCTTTGGAAAAATGCCCAATCCTTTTAAGTCTTTTAAGTTCACGGTATTCATCGAGGGTGTAAAGCAATTGACGATTTCGATATGGGGACCGAAAATCATGGCGCCGGCGCTGACTCCTATGAAAACGGTATCGCGCTCCATCAGCTCTTCGATGACCGTCTCCGCCCCACTTTCCTTCAACTCGCGCAGCAAGCGGAACGGATTGCCTCCACATATGTAAAACACATCGTATGCCAATAAATTCCGGGCGTCTTCAAATTCGACGTCCAGAAAATCCACCGTCATAAGCCCCATCTCCAGAAAATCCTCTTTTGTTTTCACGGCGAATGGGTTTTTTTCCTTTTTCGAAGAAGCGGTTGTGATAATTGCTGCTTTTAGAACAGAAATCCGGCCGTCAATAAGCTGCAGAAAATCATCTTTTACCGATTTTGTAAAAAAACCTTTAGAAGTTAAAAAGATATGCGCCATCTGCGTCAGCCTTTCCCCGATTAATGTATTTCTGCTTCCGTGAGTGATTCATCAAGCTCTGTTGGCCGCTTCGGCTTGGCTGCGAAAAGCTGCAGTCCCATACTGGCGAGCGCCAGCAAAATCCCGGCTCCGAATAAGATACTGCCAAAAACAACAAAAACAAGCGTATTTGTTTCCATGATCAATTGATAAGTTTCTCCGTCTCCTATGCTGTCATACTGGCGATTCAACCATCCACTCGCGCGCGCCTGGCCAAAAGCCGTACTGGATAAACTCAGAGTGATGCCGGATACGACTAATACTACTGCTGTCCACCACATTGCATACAAACGCCCATCCATTTCCTCTTCTCCTCTCGATAAAACTGATGCCCGCTGAAATGAAAAAGGCAGAAAAATCCTCTCAAAAAGCCGGCATCAAAGCCGGCTCTGTTCTTTCACACATCCACACATGCCTGTATCCTGCGTATCGCGCTCAACTCTCTTCATATTAGCAGAAGCTCTCTCTAAATTAAATATGTTTTCTGATAAATTGAAGAGAAAGAAAACATCACGCTGAATTAAAGACGTGATGTGCTGGTGCAAGAGGCGATATTTGGCCTTTACGCAAGGACGATTTGATTTTTCCCATTCTGCTTTGCTTTATACAGGCAAGTATCCGCCATGTGGAATAGCTCTTTAAAACTCTTGACTTTGCCGTTCAAATTATCGGAAATGCCGATGCTGATAGTCAGTGGCCTAGTCGCCGCTCCGCCCTCAAATTCAATAGCGGCCAACGCCTGCTGGAGCTGCATCGCCTTTTTCTCGCCGATTTCCAGCGAACCTCCCTGGATCAAGATGACGAATTCATCGCCGCCATAGCGGCCGACCAAATCTTCTTCCCGGAACACTTTCGAACAGGCTTGGCTGACCAATTTGATTGCCTCATCTCCGAATAGATGGCCATTGCTGTCATTGATGGATTTGAAGTCGTCAATGTCAAAAGCAAGGCACAATATTTTTTCATGTGTCACGGCCGCCTGCTTGAGCCATTTATTGGTCGTTATTTCTATGTAGCTGCGGTTATACAATCCTGTCAGGTAATCCGTATTCGCTTTTCGTTCGTACTCGACGATATTGTGCTTGATATCAAGCTTTAACGCGGCAAGTGCCAACTCGCTGTGATGGATTTCGTTGAGCAATTGGATATATTGCTTCTGAACGGCGTAGCCCAATTGGATATCTTCCATCAACTCGCATAAACGGCATCGTTCTTTTTCGATGCTTTGCAATAATTGCATGTCCTTGTAGCTTTCTGCCAAGTCTTTGGCGGAAGTATATGCCGCAAAAGCTTCTTTATAACGCTTCTGCTCAGCATACCAAGCGCCCTGGATACTGTAGCATTGCGATTTTTCCGGCATAAAATCATCAAGCATCGGGTCATTCAACAATTCATCGAGCGCTTTGCCCGATTCCTCGAAGTTTTCCAAACCAATTTGGGCTTTGATTACGTTCATCTTAATCCTCATCAACCGAATCGGCTTTAATGCACCGCTCTGTTCAGCATAATCCAGTGCCTTGACAGCAGCCTCCAATGCTTCGGCAAAACGCTGTTCCATCAAGTACACATGGCTCATATTGCCATACGCCACGCTGATGAGCTTATGCTTCTGTAATTGTTGGCCTGTCCGGATGGTTTTGCGCAAAGTTTCCTTTGCTCGCCGGTAGTCTTTCGTGTATTCATATAAGAGAAACAGCACATGATATAAATTTAAATGATCCGACTCGTCTCCTTGGTCTTCGCATACTTCCCTATAGGACTCAATGCATCTAAAGGCTTCCTCGATATCGCCAATAAAATAATACGATGCGGCAATATTCAAGTAGGCCGCCAGTATGGCTTTCGAATCGCTGCTCCTCTTTGCCTGTTCCAGTAGAATATAGCCTTTTTCAATGGTTTCACGGTATTTCCCTTCAGCCCTTTTGTCGGATACTTCCCGTTTTAAGAGCTCTAAGCTGCTATTCGACATAGCCCACACTTCCTATCTAAATTAAAAAAGAGTAGTTATTTTTATCTATTTGACTTTTCTTTAGTTTACCCTGAAAAGACATTTTATTAAAGTAGTTTATTGAAGTTTATTGGAAAAATTATTCCAGATTCCAATTAAAAAAAGCCCGCAGCCAGAAAAAGGCTGCGGGCTTTATGGCATAAAATTCAGGTTAAAGGCTATCAGTGTATGTGCTTGCGCTGGAAATCCGAGATGCTTTCGTATTCGTCTTTCAACAGCCGCGACAAGCGGATGTAAATGGGCAGAAGTTCACGATAAATTGCAGACGCTTCCGGGTCCGGAGAATGGGTATGCGTTTCCCCGATCATGTCAGACACGATACTGAAGTCTTCGATTTCACCGATTGCATACATGCCCAGCACAATCGCCCCAAGACAAGAGCTTTCAAAGCTTTCCGGGATGATGACAGGCTTGTCGAAAACATCTGCCATCAGCTGACGCCACATTTCAGAGCGTGCAAAGCCGCCCGATGCCTGGATGCGCACCGGCTCTCCCGTCAATTCTTCAACAGCGAGCAGGACCGTATAAAGATTGAAGACGATGCCTTCAAGCACGGCGCGGATCATATGCTGTTTCTTGTGGTGAATGCTCAATCCGAAAAATGAGCCGCGGGCATTGGCATCCCAGAGAGGAGCTCGCTCCCCTGTCAGGTATGGCAGGAACAACAAGCCATCAGCACCTGTATTGACGTTGGAAGCGATATTCGTCAGAACGTCGTATGGATCGATGCCAAGGCGTTTTGCCGTTTCCGTTTCAGAAGTGGCGAATTCATCCCGCAGCCAGCGCAGGACGATGCCGCCGTTATTGACCGGTCCGCCAACGACCCAATGATCTTCTGTCAGGACGTAGCAGAACGTCCGCCCTTTCGGATCCGTTTTCGGCACCGGTGAAACTGTGCGGATGGCGCCGCTCGTACCGATTGTCACTGCGATGACACCTGGGTCAATGGCATTGACGCCGAGATTCGACAACACGCCGTCGCTTGCGCCGATGACGAAAGGTACATCTTGCCGGATGCCCATGAACGCTGCGTATTCTGCAGACAATCCCGTCTGCAGATGCGTTGTCGGCACGGGGCGGGAAAGTTTTTCCGCAGTGATGCCCGCAACGCCGAGCGCCCCTTCATCCCAATCGAGATTCTGCAAATTGAACAAGCCAGTCGCAGAAGCGAGGGAATGGTCGATGACGTACTCGCCGAACAGTTTATGGAAGACGTATTCTTTGATGCCGATGAACTTCTCGGCTGCTTCAAAGATGGCTGGCTCGTCTTCTTTTAACCAAACAAGCTTGGCCAGAGGCGACATGGCGTGGATTGGCGTCCCTGTGCGCAAGTAAATTTCGTGGCCGTCCATTTCTTCTTTGATTTTTTTGGCATGCTGCGCGCTTCTGGTATCTGCCCAGGTAATGCTTTGCGTCAGCAATTCACCGTTCTTGCCGATGGCGATCAGGCTATGCATCGCTGCACTGAACGATACCAGTGCCAGCGACTTGGCGGGAATCGCACTTTTGCGCAGCGTCTCCCGCACAGATGCCAGTACCGCGCGGAAAATTTCTTCCGGGTCCTGCTCGGCGATCAGCTGGTTCGGTGTGTGGAGCGGGTACAGGACCGTCTCGCATTCCACGACTGTGCCTTTTTTATCGAACAGCACAGCTTTCGTTGATGTTGTTCCAATATCTACACCCAAATAATACGATTGATCAGGCATGCTAGCCCTCCTTTAGATACAAGAAAAAGAAAAAGGAGTTGGTCCTTTTTCTTTCCTTTTTTCTTTTCAGGTTGTTGAGATGTTCAACTTTTCATTTCGTTCCAGGCGGACGCTTTCCGCGGGGCGAGCGCCGAGCCGCTTCGTCGCTGCGCTCCTGCAGGGTCTCGCCTGTCTCGCTTATCCCGCAGGAGTCGCCGCCTTGCACTTCATTCAAAGAGATTTCCTAAACATACAGTCACTTCTTTTACCGAAGAACCAAAAAGACACACTGTCTAAGGTTTCTTTTGGTTCTCAAGGTATGGAGCAAAACAGCTCCGACTCCCCAGGGAGCAGTGAAGCGATGGAGTGACGAAACCCTCTCGGGCACTCGCCCGCGGCAAGCATAGCTGTTTTGCGGAATATCGGCATCACAACTATTTTACCATTTAAGTGTAATTTAGCTTTCCCCGTTTTATTAGATAAAGAAGCTGATGATCAAGACTACGATGAAACCTGTGAGGCCGATGATGGTTTCCATGACCGTCCAGGATCTTAAGGTGTCTTTGACGTCCATGCCGAAGTATCGGTTAACCAGCCAGAAGCCGGAGTCGTTGACGTGTGACAGGACGGTTGCGCCTGAAGCGATAGCGATAACGATCAGGCCAAGGGCGGGCCCTGTCATGCCGACCAATTCGAGGAGCGGCGTGATCAGGCCGGCAGCGGTTACCATGGCAACAGTCGCGGAACCTTGTGCGACGCGGACAGCTGTCGCGATAAGGAATGCCAGTACGATCGGCGGCAATGCCGAGTCGCCCATCATGTCGCCCAATACTTCACCGACGCCAGAGTCGATCAACACTTGCTTGAAGACACCGCCGGCGCCTGTTACAAGGATGATGATGCCGGCAGGTTCAAGCGCTTTTGTTGCAATATCCTGTACTTCTTGGCGCGAGTAGCCGCGTTTTGTGCCGAGCAAGTAGAATGTCAGCAATGTCGCAATTGTCAACGCAACGAACGGATGTCCAAGGAAGACGAAGATGTCACGTGCTATATTGCCTTCTTCAAGCAGCACCGATGAAACGGTATTCAATAAAATCAATACAAGCGGGATAAGGATCAGCGATGTGATCATGCCAAAGCTCGGAAGATCCTTGTCGTATTCGCGTTCTTCAATTTCCATATAATCCGGAATTTCAAGGTGGATCTTTTTGCCGATGTAGCGGCCGAATACAGGTCCTGCCAAGATCATGGCTGGAATCCCTGCAATTGTACCAAATAAGATGACCCATCCGAGTTCAGCATTTACCAGCTGAGCGACCGCAATCGGCCCTGGTGTCGGCGGGATGAAACTATGGGTTACGGCAAGACCTGCTAAAAGCGGAATCCCGTAATGCAAAAGCGATTTGCCTGTTTTACGTGCTAAACCGTAGACGATTGGCACCAAAATGATGAAACCGACATCGAAGAATACCGGAATAGCTACGATAAAGCCGGTGATGCCAAGCGCCCATTGCGCTTTGTCTTCGCCGAATTTATTGATCATCGTCGCAGCCAAACGTTCTGCCCCGCCCGATACTTCAAGCATTTTTCCAAACATCGCGCCGAGTCCGACGACGACCGCGACAAAGCCTAATGTGCCGCCCATTCCGTTTTGAATCGAAGTGATAACTTCACCCAGCGGCATGCCCGCGGCGATACCAACCAGTAAACTGACGAGCAAAAGTGCGACGAACGCATGCAATTTCGTGCGGATTACCAAAAACAATAATAGAAAAATACCGGCAAGCGCCACCATGATCAATGTTGAACCTGACATTTCGTTTCCCCCTTAATATACATTCCAGAATAATTTCATGTTATTTCTTTTCGACCGCGTGCCCGCCGAATTCATTGCGCAACGCGGCTACGACTTTTCCTGTGAATGTGTCGTCTTCAAGCGAACGGTAGCGCATCATCAATGACAACGTGATAACCGGTGCCGGAACGTTCAGGTCAAGCGCCGTTTCCACTGTCCATTTGCCTTCGCCGGATGAATTCATCACGCCGCGGATGCCTTCCAATTTCTCGTCTTTCGAGAAAGCATTTTGCGTAAGCCCCATGAGGTAAGAGCGGATGATGGAACCGTTGTTCCAGACGCCCGCCACTTTTTCGTAGTCAAAGTCGAATTTGCTTTTGTTGAGGATTTCGAATCCTTCCGCAATCGACTGCATCATGCCGTACTCGATGCCGTTGTGGACCATTTTCAAGAAATGTCCGCTTCCCGCTTCACCTGTGTACAGATAGCCATCTTCCACTGAAATGCCTTGGAATAACGGTTCGATGTCTTTGAACTTCTCAGCGTCGCCGCCGATCATCGAACAGATGCCGTTGCGTGCGCCTTCCGTGCCACCGCTTGTGCCGCAGTCGAATAAGAAGATGCCCTTTGCTTTCAATTCTTCCGCCCGGCGCACACTGTCTTTATAATTCGAGTTGCCGCCGTCAATAATCGAATCGCCGGTTTCCAACAATCCAGCCACTTCCGACATGACCGATTCCGTAATTTCTCCAGCCGGCACCATCAGCCAAACTGTGCGGGGCGCCGAAAGCTCGCTAACCAGTTCTTTAATTGATGAAACCTTCGTGAAACCGCTTTCTTCAATTACCGCATGGCTGTCATAGCCGACGACTTCATGGCCGTGGTCCGCTAGGTTCAATGCAAGATTCAAGCCCATTTTACCAAGTCCGATAACTCCGATTTGCATCATACAACCTCCTGTTTGAAAAAAGAATATTTTTCCGTAATAAGTTTATTGTATCAAATATTTTTCCGTACACAACATGTTATTCTATAATTAAGAGAAATATCTGACACAGAAATGAGGGGCGCTTGATGAAAGAGCAGCAATTTGCGCTGGCAGCTATCCGGGGAAGCTACCAGCGATTCAGTGATAAAGAGAAGAAAATCGCCGATTATGTGTTGAACGACCCCAAAAACATCATTCACCTGACAATTAATCAGATTGCGGATGAACTCGGTCTGGCGGAATCGACCATTTTCCGTTTCTGCCAGCGCATCGGCTTTAAAGGCTTCCAGGCTTTCAAGATTTCACTTGCCGCCGAAGTTGTTGCACCGTTGAAAGATATCCATGAACAGATTGAAGAAGGCGACAGCGTGCGCAGCGTCACCGAAAAGGTATTCCGCTCCAATATCAACACGCTCGAAGAAACGCTGCAGATTGTTGATGCCGCAGCTATGGAACGCGCCGTACAGGCCATTATGAAAGCCCGCAAAACTGAGTTTTTCGGCAGCGGCGGCTCTGCCATGATTGCCATGGACGGCTACCACAAATTCATCCGCCTCGGGCTGCTTGTATCGATGAATTTGGATTCCCATATGCAGCTGATGGCGGCTTCGCAATTGCAAAAAGGCGATGTCGCGATCGTCATTTCGCATTCCGGCTCTACGACCGATGTGCTTGATATTCTGCGTGTGCTGAAAGAAAAAGACGTCACAATCATCTGTGTGACGAATTTCGCAAAATCACCTCTTTCAAAGGATGCCGATATCGCCCTTTATACCATTTCGGAGGAAACCGACTTCCGTTCAGAAGCGCTTTCTTCCCGCATCGCGCAGCTCAGCTTGATCGATGCCCTTTATACGAACTTGATGATCGCCCGCGGAGACGAAGGCAAAAGTGCATTGCAGGATATGCGCGAAGCGATGTCGCAGAAACGCTTATAAGAAAAAGAGCCAGCTCCCCAAATTATGGGGTGCTGGCTCTTTTTCCGTATTTTATATGGTGCTTATTTCAAATGATCGTTCAGGACGCCTTCTTCTAAAACCTCGAATTTATCGCCGTAAACTTTTTCGATATGCATCTCGCCCCAATTGCACAATGAATCCAAGATTCCCTGCAGGCTCCAGCCATACTCGCTCAGTTCGTATTCGACTTTCGGCGGTACTTGGTTATAGACGATGCGGTTGATGACTCCATCCGTTTCCAATTCGCGCAATTGCTGCGTCAGCATTTTTTGCGTGATGTTCGGCATCAGCCGGCGCAATTCGCTCGTCCGTTTCGTGCCATGCGTCAAATGGCAGAGAATCACCGTTTTCCACTTGCCTCCGATCACTTCCAACGTCGCTTCCACTGAGATATTGTACTTCTTCGCCATATCAATCTGTCCTTTCATAGGCACTAAAAAGTATCTATAGCACTTTAAAGTACGTACTTCCTTTTATAAACTCCATAACTCATAATAACATTTATCGAACAAAATGAATCGATAAAAAATTAATTTATTGGAGGAGAAAAAAATGTCTTTAAATAAAAGAAGAAGTAATTTCGCGCTATTGGCGTTAGCCCTTAGTGCATTCGCGATCGGCACGACTGAGTTTATCAGTGTCGGCTTGCTGCCGATGATTGCGGCGGATTTGGGGATCTCTGTCACCACCGCCGGATTGACGGTTTCCTTATACGCACTTGGCGTGATGGTCGGAGCACCCGTGCTGACCTCTTTGACATCGAATATGCCCCGGAAAACCTTGCTGCTGTGGATCATGGTCGTCTTCATCATCGGCAACCTCATTGCGGCAACTGCCTCGACGGTCACTGTTCTTCTAGCTGCCCGCGTCGTTTCTGCCTTGGCACATGGCGTCTTCATGGCGATCGGCGCAACCATTGCGGCGGACTTGGTACCGGAAAACAAACGGGCCAGCGCAATTGCAATGATGTTCACCGGCTTGACAGTAGCGACGGTCACCGGTGTACCCTTCGGCACATTCCTTGGCCAGCAATTCGGCTGGCGCATCGCGTTCATGGCCATTGTCGTGATCGGAATCATCGCATTTATCGGCAATAGCGTGCTGGTGCCTGCTGATTTGAAAAAAGCGGCGCGCACGACATTCCGCGACCAAGCCAAACTGGTGACGAACGGACGGTTGCTGCTGGTATTCGCCATCACCGCTCTTGGCTACGGCGGAACATTCGTCGTCTTCACCTACCTGTCCCCGCTGCTGCAGGAAGTCACGGGCTTTAAAGCCGGAACGGTGACGCTCATCCTTCTCGGCTACGGCATCGCCATTGCTGCCGGCAATACGATCGGCGGCAAGCTGGCAAACCGCAATCCGATCAAAGCGTTGTTTTACATGTTCTTGATCCAAGCCGTCATTTTGCTGGTACTGGCATTTACAGCACCCTTCAAAATTGCCGGTTTGATCACAATCCTGTTAATGGGTCTATTCGCATTCATGAATGTTCCGGGGCTGCAGGTGTATGCGGTCATGCTTGCGGAACGCTACGTGCCGAGTGCCGTTGATACAGCTTCCGCCATCAATATCGCCGCATTCAATGCCGGGATTGCCATCGGTGCTGTACTCGGCGGGATGGTCGCAGACTCGATCGGCCTTATCCACACTTCCTGGGTAGGCGCCATCATGGTGTTCGGCGCCGTATTGCTGAGTGCATGGAGTCGCTCACTGGAACATAAAGCACAGCCCAAGCAGGCTGGAGTTCAGGAAACAGCAATAAACGAAGCCATATTATAGAAGAAAGCCATTCCGAAATCGATTGATTTCGGAATGGCTTTTTGTGTGCAATCTATCAAGATTTAAAACGCAAGCCTTGTTCTGCAAGCTTTTGGCGCAGGATGCCCAATGCTTTCGGACCGAAGCCATGCAAATCAAGCAGCTCCTGCTCAGTGGCTGAAGACAAGTCCTGCAGCCGCTGATAGCCCGCAGCCAAAAGCGCGCGCTGCGCCGGTTTGCCGATGCTCTTTGGAAAATCTTCTTCATCTGAAGGTTTTTTCGCCGTTGGAATCACCTCTATTAAAAGTTATCGAACAGCAAGAACAGCCCGGTAAACAGCAAGATTCCATAGGTAACAAAACGGAATGTACGCTGGTCAATCCGCTTGAATAAAAGCTGCCCTAAATAAAGGCCGGCCAACACGAGCGGAATCGCCAAGCCGCTTGCTGTCCAAATAGTTTTGCTTGTACCGGAAAAGATGATTTGCAGCATTAAACTTATAGAATAGATGAACAGATAGAACGCGAGCGTTGTTGCCCGCAGTTTTTCCTTGTTTGTGTTAGTACCCGAAAAATACAGCAAGAGCGGCGGCCCTGGCATGCCGATGCTTGTCGTCAAACTTCCCGACAATCCACCAAAAAACGTGTCTCGCCTTTTTGTCTGTTTTATCCGCAACGAAAAGATCAACAGCACCGTCAACAATAAAATGATGAGGCTGATTGCTAACTTCAATTTTTCCAAATCAGCCGACAGGAAAATGGCAATTCCTACTGGCATGCCGGCGACGCTTCCCGCAATCAGCCTTTTCAAAACAGCCATGTCGATGTCTGACCGGATTTTAAAAATCAACGCCCCTGAAATGACAAGCGAAAGAATCAAATTGATCTGGATCGCTTCGGCTACGTTGAAAAGCAGCAGAAGAAACGGCGTCGCCAATATCGAGAAACCAAACCCTGTGCTGGTCTGCAATACCGAAGCTCCCAGAATGATCGCGATAAATAGAACAATTTCCACAAGAGCACCTGCTTTTCAGAAAGACCTACTTCCGATTTTATCATACCCGGACTTTCGCTCTAAAACGCTCTTTTCCGTTCCTGTAAGAATTCACTTTTAAGCAATGAATACATCGCAAGGTCCACGAATTCGTCCTTCATCTTAAAATGCTGCCGGGCAACGCCTTCGAATGACATACCCATTTTTTCAAGAACAGTGCGTGACTGAGCATTTTCAAGCAATATAGAGGCTTCCACCTTATTAAGGTCCATTTCGTTAAAACCAAACGCTATTAAAGCCCTTGCCGCTTCCGGCATAAAGCCCAATCCCCAATAGTCGCGTGATAGCGCATAAGCAATTTCTGCCCTTCCATGCTTCGGCAGCCACTTGACGAAATCGATGGTCCCGATCATTTTTCGGGTTTCCTTTAATTCAATTGCCCATGTCAATTTCCGTTGGTGCTCATAAGCTTCCAAGATAAATGTGATGAATTCATTCGTTTCTTCTATTGTATTATGCGCTTCCCAAGGCATAAAACGCGGCACCGCTGGATCAGATGCGTATTCAAAGAGATCGGCTGCATCTTCCCTCTCCAATTTGCGCAAAACAAGCCGCTCTGTTTCAATAACCGGAATTTCATTGTATATTTCCTGCTTAAAATCCATGTGATTATCCTCCCTATAAATTACTTGGCATTGCAGCGGCTTCTTTGACGATTATTTCCCAGGAAATAATCGTCGTGCTGTCTCGCACACCGTGTTGCTGTATCGTCTTCAGCATTTCTTCAACGCCGCCACGCCCCGGCTTCGAAGCATATATGCTTGCCGGTTCGGCATAAACCCCTACTGGGCATTCCACCAAGCCATCTGTCGTTAACAACAGACGGTTCACGCCTTGCCGCAACTCTCTCGTACCGGAAGAGTAGCATGGTACCGGCTGCTCAAACGTATTCACTTCGCCGATCCATTCATAAAACTGTCGCTGGTTCAGCTGGTATTGCCCAAAAGCCTTCAATTCCGGATGGAATAAATACAAGAGGCAGTCTCCAACAGAAAACCACCAGACATATTTCCCTTTGCGCACTGCAATCAGACACGCAGTTTCCCCTTGCACCCTCCGGCACGCCTGCAAGAACGTTTCTTCTTGAAACATTTCCAGCACCTTGTGCTCCAAGTTCCGGAAAAAATCCTTATCCATCGATTGACCGAGCAAAAACTTCACTTCTTGTTCATGCGCTTCCACTTGCAACAACACAGTTTCTGCACTTTCCGCCGAATTATGGGCATCCAGCAACATCACAAATTCCCAGCCTTGGGCGCTGTCTTGCCAAATGAGGCAGGCATCTTCGTTTTTATATTGCCCGGCTGACGAATTGCCGCCGAAACGGCCCAGCACCACGCCATCTATTGCCTGAACGTCGAGAAGATCCACGAAATGGTTATCGCTGCCGACCCAACGGAACTTCGAATCTATTTTTTCCATCACGGCACCCCGCCTTTCTTATTTATTAAATTATAATAGAACCTCTCTTAAATTGGAACATTTTTCCTTATCAATCATTGCTCACTTTAAGTAGAAAATCATAGACAATCCTATTTTTTTGCTTTATCATCTAATAGTTACCTTAGCTAACCATTAGTTTCCCGAATTAATAAGCCAGGAGGCATCACATGAAAGCTTCTCAAGAATTTTTCCAGCAATTCATGCTGTTATATCGATCTTTTGAACACCACCTGAACGATGTCCTGGGCAATTATGGGCTATACCGCGCCCAATGGTCGATTCTCCATTATTTGGCCAATAACGGATCGGCCACACTGGTCGAACTCGCCCAATATTTGCGCGTCGAAAAACCGACGATTACCCGCACCATCAGCCGCTTGGAGAACATCGGCTACCTGTCCCATATTCCGGGCAAAGACCGCCGGGAAAAACGGATCGAAATGAGTGAAACTGGCTACATCTTGTACGCAGAAGTGCGAATAGCCGTAGATGCGCTCGAAGAGGACATTCTTTCCGGTGTCTCTGAAGCACAGCAACAGCAAACCACCCGCATCATGAAAGGGATCCGCCACCAATTAACCAGTAAGGAGCATACAAATGAACAAAAATAGAGCCCCCTTGTGGACGAAGGATTTTATCCTGACATCGTCCGTCAACTTTTTTCTAGTCTTTGTCTTTTATTTATTAATGGTCACCATCGCCGTCTACGCAGTACAAGAATTCGGCGCTTCCAATAGCGAGGCTGGCCTTGTCACCGGCATTTTCATTATAGGTGTATTAACTGGAAGAATTTTTATGGGGCGTGCAATTGACCGCATTGGCCGCAAGAAAACGATGGTTCTCGGACTCACTTTGTTTACCTTGACGACGCTTTTCTATTTTGTGGACTTTGGGCTTCCATTCCTTTTGTCTACGCGTTTTCTGCACGGCATAACGCTGGGAATTGCCAGCACCGCTGCAGGCACGATTATCGCTCAAATCATTCCGATGTCGAGAAAAGGCGAAGGAATCGGCTATTTCAGCCTCAGTACGACGCTTGCCACTGCCATCGGCCCTTTTATCGGGCTTTATATGTCACAGAATTCAACCTTCGGTATGATCTTTACGCTTTGCCTGATCTTCGGAATCATCAGCTTGCTTATTTCATTGCTGGTGACAGTTCCACCGGTTGAAGCACCACCGAACAGTAACGAAGCGAAAGGGTTCAAGGTTTCCGATTACATCGAACCCAAGGCAGTTCCGATTGCTGTCATCACATTGCTCGCAGGATTCTGCTACGCCAGCGTCTTGTCTTTCATCAGCTTTTACGCCGACTTCCGCGATCTCGTTGAAGCGGCAACGTTCTTCTTTCTTGTCTACTCCATCGCTATCCTTTTTTCACGGCCATTTACTGGCCGCTTGATGGATGTAAAAGGGGCCAATTACGTGATGTACCCAGCTATCGCCATTTTTGCAGTCGGTCTGCTATTGTTGAGCACAGCACAAAACAGCTTTACGTTCCTGCTGGCCGGCTTCCTGATTGGCCTTGGCTTCGGCAATATCCAGTCCACTACCCAAGCGGTCGCGGTAAAATTAACGCCATCGCATCGCATGGGGCTCGCAACATCGACATTCTTCATCTTTATGGATGCCGGACTCGGCTTCGGCCCTTACCTGCTCGGATTTATCATATCGGTTACAGGCTATAGCCAGCTGTATGCGATTCTCAGCGTTGTCGCTGCTGCTTTGCTGCTCATGTATTATCTATTGCACGGCAGAAAAGAACACCGCGCCAACCGCACAGCAACAACTGCATAATAGGAAAAGGGCATCCTTAAGTAGGGTGTCTTTTTCGTTTCGCTTCAGTCGGACGCTTTCCGCGGGGCGAGCGCCGAGCCGCTTCGTCACTACGCTCCTGTTTCTGCATCGCTACGCTAGCTTCGAAACATGGAAGAGCGCTGCAGGGTCTCGCCTGTCTCGCTGATCCCGCAGGAGTCGCCGACTTCCGCTTCACTCAAAGGTATTTTTTAATAACAAAACAGACATATTATTAATGAAATTACAGGTACATTATCTGTAGTTCTCTATTATCTCCAGACACAAAGCTAGCGCAGCGATGCAGAGACAGGGACAGAGCACATATTTGCCCTTCGCCGCATTGCACTCCGAACCCTTGAGAGATTGCTTAGGAAAAGTGGATTAGATGGTTACACTTTCTGATTTGAGCTACAAGCTGACAACCGGTCTGGCCACGAAGACTCCTGTGGGACAGCGAAGGCTGAAGACCCCGCAGGAACGTCAGTGACGAGGAGGCTGAAGCTGAGCCCACGGAAAGCGAAGTGGCCAGAACGGTTGGCTTATACACAGTTATTCATTTTGATTGGACTTTGTCTACAGTTTAAAGGGCATCCTCGGATTTGAGGATGCCCTTTGTTGTTCCCTATTTTTATTCTTCTTCCGCTTCTGCAGCTTCCGCTTCGGCTTTTGTCTTGTGGACAGTGCCCGCTTCATGCTCAGGGGGTGCGTAGATCGAATAAATCTTCAACGGCTCATCGCCGGTATTCGTTACGTTGTGGTACTTTCCAGCTGGAATCATGATGGCATAATCATCTTCGGCATTTTCTTCAAACGTCAGGTTGTCTTCGCTGTCGCCCATCTGCACGAAGCCTTTGCCGTCCTCAATGCGCAGGAATTGGTCGCCTTCGTGTTTTTCCAAGCCGATGTCGTCGCCAGGTTCGACGCTCATCACCGTCACTTGCAGGTTTTCACCTGTCCAGATTGTGGTACGGAAATTGCTGTTTTCTTTTGTAGCGTCTTCGATATTCAATACATACGGTTCTTTTCCATGATCTTTAAAATCCATTATAGAATTCCTCCTTTGAATTTTCCTCGACAATTGTAATATACCTTCAAATGCCGCCATTCAAACAAGAGGTTTCTTCATCAAGTGATCAATTGCTTCACCAATTCTTTATTGCGTTCCTTGAATACTTCATTATGCGACGACACCATGGCAATGCCGTTGGCGTCCGGCTGGATGAATTGCTTCGCTTTGTTCACAGCGTTTGCGGCGTCCTGAAACGTACCCGCAATCAGATTCAACTTGCCTGGATGCTGCAGGATATCGCCCGCTGCGAATAGACCGGGTACGGTCGACTCGCTGTTTGCATTGCCGGAGATATAATAGCCATCAGCAATATCGAGCGGCAAGTCGCTTGCTTCGAGCAAGGTCGCGTCCCGCTCATAGCCGTGGTTGATGATGATTTCATCGATAGGTTCGAGATGCGTTTCGCCCGTCAATTGATGGGTCAATTCAACCGACTCCACCACATCGCGCTCATCTGACGCAATCAATTTTGTAATGGCTGTATTCAGGAAGCAATGGACTTTGCTGTTCATCAGTTGGGAGACTTGCGCTTCGTGCCCTGCCAATTCCCCTTTGCGGTACGTCACCATGACTTTGCCGGCAATCGGTTCCAGTTCGTTGGCCCAGTCGATGGCTGAATTGCCGCCTCCCGAAATCATCACCGTTTTCCCTTTAAAGCGTTCGATCGACTTCACTGTATAATTCAGGTTCGACACTTCAAAGCGCTCAGCGCCTTCGATTTCCAGCTTCTGCGGATTCAGGATGCCGCCCCCGACTGCCACAATCACTGTCTTCGACAGGTGCAGCTGACCCGAAGAGCCCACAAGTTCAAAATGGCCATCCTGGTTGCGTCCGATTTTTTCGACTTTTTCATTGAGAACGACTTCCGGCTTGAATGTCAGGCCTTGCGCCACTAATTGCTCAATGAGCTTTTCGCCTTGGATCGGCGTCTGCCCCCCGACATCCCATATCATTTTTTCCGGATAGACATGGAGTTTTCCGCCAAGCTGCGGTTGGAACTCAATCAGCTTCACTTTCATTTCACGCAGCCCGCTGTAAAATGCCGAATAAAGCCCCGCCGGACCGCCGCCGATGATTGTGACGTCGAATATCTCTGCATTAACCATTTTGACACACCTGCTCCCAATTTATAATTGACAATGATTCTCATTAGTTTTATAGTTATCATTGTACTGAAAACGATTCTCATTATCAACACATATACATAATTTTTATTGAAAGGAGGAAATTGCATGGTGCGCCTGTCCGCAGAGAATTTGGACATCAGCTACGGGGAACGGAAAATCGTCAAAAACCTGTCGTTGGAAATTCCAGACAAGAAAATCACGACAATTATCGGTTCCAACGGCTGTGGAAAATCGACGCTGTTGAAAGCGCTGACCCGCGTCATTCCCCACCAGGGCGGCTCGATCGTTCTCGACGGTGAAGAAATTGCCAAGGAAAACACGAAACTGCTCGCCAGAAAAATGGCGATTCTCCCGCAAACGCCGGAAAGCGCTCCGGGATTGACCGTCGGCGAACTGGTTTCTTACGGCCGCTTCCCCTACCAAAAAGGTTTCGGGCGCTTGACCGCCAAAGACTACGAAATCATCAATTGGGCGCTCGATGTCACCGGCACGCAGTTTTTCAAATACCACCCGGTCGATGCTTTATCCGGCGGCCAGCGCCAGCGCGTATGGATTGCCATGGCGCTCGCCCAGGAAACTGAAATGATTTTCCTGGATGAACCGACCACCTATTTGGACATGGCGCATCAGCTCGAAATCCTCGAATTGCTGCAGAAGCTCAATGAAGACCAGCATCGCACAATTGTCATGGTACTCCATGATTTGAACCAAGCATCGCGTTTCGCCGACCACATCATTGCCATGAAAAGCGGTGAAATCGTCAAATCCGGCACCAGCCACGAAGTCATTACGCCGGACGTATTGAAAACCGTATTCCGCATCGACGCCGACATCGGCATCGATCCAAGAACGCAAAAACCGATCTGCATCACCTATAACTTAATCAAAGGAGCTTGACCCATTATGAAGAAGCTAACCCTATTCCTTGTTTTACTGGCAGCATTGCTGCTTGCTGCATGCAATTCCGATTCCGAAACTGCTGAACCCGCCGAAACATCCGGCTCGTCCGATACCATTACATACGAATCCGAAAGCGGCCCCGTAGAAGTCCCGGCAGACCCGCAGCGCGTTTTGGTGCTGTCGACTTATGCAGGAAATGTCATGGCGCTTGATGTGCCGCTAGTCGGTGTTGATGCCTGGTCAAAAGCGAACCCGCGTTTTGAAGAAGAATTGCAGGGCGTTGAAGAAGTAACAGAAGATAACTTAGAAAAAATCATCGAATTGGAGCCGGATTTGATCATCGGCCTTTCAACCATCAAGAACATCGACAAATTGAAGGAAATCGCGCCTACCGTGACATATACTTACGGCCAAGTCGATTACCTGACACAGCACTTGGAAATCGGTAAATTATTGAACAAAGAACAAGAAGCGCAAACATGGATCGACGATTTCAAAACGCGCGCCCAACAAGCCGGCGATGACATCCGTGCTGAAATCGGCGAAGACGCAACTGTCTCGGTCATCGAAAACTTCGATAAGCAATTGTACGTCTTCGGCGATAACTGGGGACGCGGAACCGAAATCCTTTATCAGGAAATGAAATTGAAAATGCCTGCTAAAGTGGAAGAAATGGCGTTGAAAGACGGCTTCTATGCTTTGTCTCAGGAAGTGCTTCCTGAATACATGGGCGATTACGTCATCTTCAGCAAAGACAGCGAACAAGACAACTCTTTCCAGGAAACAGATGTCTATAAAAACACGCCAGCCGTCAAAAATGGCCAGGTTTTCGAAGCCAATGCCAAGGAATTCTATTTCAACGATCCGATTTCATTGGATTACCAATTGGAGTTCTTCAAGGAACACTTTCTGAAACAATAACGCTGCGAGAGGAATTCCTGCCAACAGGGATTCCTCTTTGGTGTTCAAACGCAGACATGCCCAAATTGAATCTTAGCCTATATAGAAAAGATGATGCCTTATGCCAAACCAAACTTCATTTTTCATCAAAATAGCGGCTGGCGCCGTCGCTTTTGCTGCCATGTTCGTCATTTCCATCGCTTTCGGGGCTGCCGACATCAGCTTGAAAGACACGGCACTGGCACTTTTTTCGAACGCGTCGAATGACGCCATTTCGGTGATCCGTGAAATCCGGCTGCCTCGGGAAGTGGCCGCTGTCCTCGTCGGTGCCGCACTTGCGGTGTCCGGAGCAATCATGCAAGGCATGACGCGCAATCCATTAGCGGATCCCGGCCTGCTCGGCTTGACTGCCGGCGCAAACGCTGCGCTTGCCATCACTTTGGCGTTCATCCCGGCTGCCAATTATTTCGGCATCATGATTGCCTGCTTTATCGGCGCTGCCGTTGGTGCCGCGCTCGTATTCGGGCTCGGCTCGGTCAAAAGAGGCGGTTTTTCTCCGTTTCGCATCGTCTTGGCGGGTGCCGCCATTTCCGCTTTCCTGAGCGCACTCGCAGAAGGCATCGGCATTTACTTCAAGATTTCAAAAGACGTGTCGATGTGGACTGCCGGCGGCTTGATCGGCACGACGTGGGGGCAGCTAAAAGTGATTTCCCCTTTTATCGCCGTGTCGCTGGTGATTGCGTTGCTGCTCGCACGGCAATTGTCGATCCTCAGCTTAAGCGAGGAAGCGGCAATCGGCCTTGGCCAAAAAACGATGCAGACGAAAGCATTGTTGTTCGTTGCCATTACCATGCTTGCCGGTGCTGCCGTAGCGCTTGCCGGCAATATGGCTTTTGTCGGCTTGTTGGTGCCGCATATCGTACGCGCCATCGTCGGCGTCGATTACCGCCACATCATTCCCATGTCCGCTATTGCCGGAGCGATTTTCATGCTCTTCGCAGATTTGCTCGGCAGAACGATCAATGCACCGTTTGAAACACCGGTGGCGGCGATTGTCGCCATGCTGGGCTTGCCTTTCTTCCTGCTTATTGTGCGTAAAGGAGGAGGAGCGTTCACATGATCCAGGCTGCTTTACTTAAAAAACAGCGGCGCTTTTTTTACGCGTTCGTGCTGCTGATTGCCGCAACCGTGGTGGTGAGCCTCGGCTCGGGTTATTCATCCCTATCCTATGACCGCCTGTTCGCAGCATTTATCGGACAAGGCACATTCAAAGAAGATTTTGTGCTGTATTCCATCCGCATGCCCCGCATTGCCATCACCTTATTGGCCGGCATGGCGCTGGCGCTCGCCGGCGCGATTCTGCAAAGCATCACGCGCAATGATTTGGCGGATCCGGGCATCATCGGCATCAATTCAGGAGCCGGTGTAGCAATTGCAGTGTTCTTCCTGTTCATGCCGGTCGATCCAGGCCTGTTCGTCTACTTGCTGCCGGCTGTCGCCTTTGCGGGTGCATTTCTAACTGCTTTGCTGATCTACGCGTTTTCCTATAATAAAGCAACGGGCCTTCAGCCCATCCGCCTCGTATTGGTCGGCATCGGTTTTTCGATGGCGTTGTCGGGAATCATGATTGTCTTGATTTCCTCCGCCGAACGCGAAAAAGTGGATTTCATCGCCAATTGGCTGGCCGGCAATATCTGGGGCACTGACTGGCCGTTCGTGCTCGCCATCCTGCCTTGGCTGCTGGTGCTCATTCCGTTTACACTGTACAAGGCAAACCGGTTGAACATGCTGAATTTGAGCGAACCGGTCGCTGTCGGTCTCGGTGTTTCGATTGAAAAAGAACGTCTCACTTTGCTGATGACCGCTGTCGCATTAGCGGCCGCTGCGGTTTCGGTAACCGGCGGCATCGCCTTTATCGGCTTGATGGCGCCGCATATCGCAAAATCGCTTGTCGGTCCGCGCCATCAATTGTTCTTGCCGCTCGCCATCCTGATCGGCGGCTGGCTGCTGCTGCTCGCGGACACGCTCGGCCGGAATATGCTTGAACCTTCAGGCATCCCTGCGGGCATCATGGCCGCATTGATCGGCGCGCCGTATTTCATATACTTGCTGATGAAAAAATAACACCCTTGGGAGAAGAAACTCTTTTCCCAAGGGTATTCTCTATTTTCAGGGGTCCAATGCAAGACTCCTTATCTAAATGCCAATAGAAAAAGCTTCCGGGATACAGGTCCCGGAAGCTTTTGAATTTACACCAATTGCGGCTCTGCCGACGGCTTGCCAAAATAATAGCCTTGGAAAAGCTCGTAGCCTTTGTTTTTCAGCCACTTGAAATCCTCTTCCACTTCAATGCCTTCAGCTAATGGGACCGAATCGATTTCAATCGCTTTGTTCAGGAAGCTTATTGCCACAGCCTGCTTTGATTCGTCATCTGCAACGCCTTGGACGTATTTCATGTCCAGCTTCATGTATTTCGGTTTCAATTCAGCCAGCACCTCTGCTGTGCTATAGCCTTCGCCGACATCATCCAATGCATACTGGAAGCCTTTTTCTTTGTAATAGGCTAGGATTTTCTTCAAGTGGTCCATGTCGTCCACCTGTTCCGTCTCTACCACTTCAAACACCAATTCTTTCGGGTCCACTCCCAATTGATTGGCGAGTTCAGTCGTCGAACGCAGACAAAACTCAGGTGAGTAAATCGATGTCGGGATAAAATTGATAAATGCCTTTTTCCCTTTCAAGACCGCCGCATGCTTCACAGCAGTCATCCGGCAGACCCGGTCAAGTGCGTAAAGGCGGCCTCTGCTTTTTGCCGCCGGGAAGATTTCATTGGGGTAAATGGTTGAGCCGTCTTCGTTCTGGAAGCGCGAAAGCATTTCATAGGCGAACACATTTCCATAGGCATCAACGATTGGCTGGTAATGGCATATAAGCCTTTCGTTCTTGATGACATCGTCTATCCACGCCATATTAAAAACATGTTCCATGTCAGAAAGAGGCTGCCAGGATTCCTGATTGATGCGAAACACCACTTCATTCGGATCCAGCAAGTCATTGCAAAAATCAAGGAATTCTCTCGCTCCCTGTTCATCAATCTGCAATTTGTTCTCTTTTCTGATTACTGCCATTTCTCTTCTCTCCAAAAACTTCGCAACTTGCTCCAAAACCGAGCTATTCAATTCGCCATCCAGGCGAATTTCGAACTTTAAGCTCGCGACTGCACAATTATTACATTCCAAAAAACTTCCCCCTTAAAAATATTGGTAATTATAGTTTACTTTATGTGCCTTACTACCTGCCAGCATTTTATTTCGGTTTTCTAAAAATTAATTTTTTGACTCCCTTTTCGGCAATTTCTCGCCTTCATCCCTCATTTATTAGCGTCCTGCTATAATTCCAATAAAATTGGAAGCACTGGATGTTGGATGCCAATTTTTTGCCATAAAAAATACACCTCTTTGAAAGAGGTGTATCGGTGGAAAGCTAGCTTTTTGAAAACTTCTTTTTCGCATAGACGTAAGTTACAGCAAGCGCCGCTACCAGCACGCCGCCTTTGATGATATCGAACGCGTAATATGGCAAATTGAGGATCGTCAGGCCGTTCAGCAGAATGCCGATGACCGCGGCTCCGAAAAACGTGCCAAGTGCGTTCGGTTTGCCTGCGCCAAGGACGGAATAGCCGACGAATACCGCGGCTACCGCTTCCATCATCAGCGGAGCTCCTGCATCGATCTGGCCCGAGCCGACGCGCGCCGTGAATAGGATGCCCGCCATCGAAGCGAAAATACCGGATACGACGTACGCCGTGAATTTCACTTTCTTCACGTTGACGCCGGACAAAGTCGCCGCTTCTGCGTTGCCGCCTGTCATATACAAGACCCGGCCCCAGCGCGTATGGTTGAGGACCAGGTATGAAGCGAGCACCAGCACAACCATGATCCACACCGGTACCGGCAAGCCGAGCATCTGCCCCTGGCCGATCCATAAGAACGCCTCTGACAATTGCCCAGGCGCTGTGCCGCCGGAAGTCAGCGGCATATTATTGTAGATCGAATAGCCTTCCGTATACGTACGGTGCAAGCCTGCGACAATGTACATCATGCTGAGCGTCGCGAGCAAATCCGGGATGCCGAGGACGACAATGAGGAAGCTGTTGACGGCGCCTGCCAGCACACCGATCAACAGCGGCAAGAGCAGTACGAGCCATAGCGGCATATCGTACCACACCATGAGCGACGCTGTGACGACGGTCGACAGCGACATCGTCGAGCCGACGGACAAATCGAAGCCGTCGACGACGAGCGTGAACGTAACGCCGAGCGCCAGCAACGTGACGATCGAAATCGACCGCATGATGTCGCTGAAATTGCCATAGGTCAAAAAGGCGTCGCTGACCGTGCTGAAATAAAAGATGATGATAGCGAGCAACGCAATGGCACCGTATTTAAACAGAAACTGTATGGCTTTCTCTTTCGTGCTGCTGCCGGTTTTCACCGCGCTCTTCTTTTCCACCGCTTGCATATAATAAAATCCTTTCCTGGGTCGCTTCTTGCCGTGAAAATTCCTTCACGATCTGACCGTTGTACATAACTAAAATCCGATCGGAGATGCCGATCGCTTCATGAATTTCACTGGAAAAATACACGCAGCTTTTGCCGCTCGCCGCCAATTGGCGGATCAACTTGAAAATATCCACTTTGGCGCCGATATCGACGCCTTTGGTCGGTTCGTCGAATAGGTACAGCTTCGAATCGAGCGACATCCACTTGCCGATCGCCACTTTCTGCTGATTGCCGCCGCTTAAATGGATGAGCGGCGTCTCGGTGTTGTCGGTCTTGATTTGGAGGCGGCCGATGATGTCTTTGGCAAATGCCCTTTCCGCCCTTTTGTCCATGAAGAACTTCGGCGAGAATCTCCGCAGGTTCGGGAAAGATGCATTGGCTGACAATGATTCCTGGACGAACAAACCTTCTTTGCGCCGTTCTTCCGGCACCAATGCGATGCCTGCCTTGATGGCATCTGAAGGGTGTTTCAACTTCAGACGCTTGCCGCCGAGCGTGATCGTGCCGGACGTGAGCTTCGATTCCCCGAACAGCGCTTTCGCCAATTCGGTTTTGCCTGCTCCGACCAATCCGACGACGCCGACAATTTCGCCAGCCGCTGCCCCGAACGACAGGTTTTTCAATTTGCCTTCGTCCGACAACCCTTCCACCGTCAATTGCGGTGCGCCGATTTCATGGTCGCGGTGCACCAGTTCGTTGCTCAGTTTAGCGCCTAGCATCGATTCGACGACTTCTTCCTGTGAAGCAGCAGACGTATCAAAGGTCTGGACCCATGTGCCTTCCGCCATGACGGTGATGCGGTCGCTGATTTCAAACACTTCCGGCAGCCGGTGCGAGATGAAAATACACCCGACGCCTTGTGCTTTCAACCCTTCGATAACGGAGAACAATTTTGCTGATTCGTGCAGTGACAGCGGTGCTGTCGGTTCATCGAAAATGATGATTTTAGCCGAATGGACGAGCGCCCGGGCGATCAGCACGAGCTGCTTTTCCGCCAAGGTCAGGTCGGCCGCTTTCTGGCCGACCGCGATATTGTCCGATTGCAGTTCTTTCAAAACGCGGCGTGCATCGTCGTAAAGTTTCTTTTGGGAGATGAAAAAAGAGCTGCCTCCTGCGAACGTGTCGAGCAGGATGTTTTCTGCTACTGACAATTCAGCAACGATCGCCGTGTCGACTTCCTGGTAAACCGTATAAATGCCCTGCTCTTTTGCTTCTTTCGGCGAGCGCAGCCCGAGCGGAGAGCCATTCAATTTGATGTCTCCTTCGTCCTGGCTGTAGACACCGGATAAAATTTTCATCAACGTGCTTTTTCCGGCACCGTTGACCCCAAGCAATGCATGGACTTCCCCTTTTTCGAGGCTGAACTGTGCTTGCTCCAAAGCCGTAACATTGCCGAATGATTTGCGGATAGCTGTCATTTCCAATAGTGGATGCTCCATCTGCCCGCCTCCTTTCTGAGAAAGAAGCTGCCCCGTCATGCAGGACAGCTTCGGTGCATTTTTTACTTGCCTTCCAATTCTTTCAAATCGTCGGTGTAGCCTTGGTCGCTCGCGCCCCATCCTTCGATGTACTCGCTCAATTCATTTGTCGTAATCGCTTCAGACGGAAGTTTTTCTGCATCCACGAATACCGGTTCCAGCACCACTTTTTCTTCCGGCGTTTCACCATTGATCAATTGATATGCGTAACGCACCTGGATGCGCCCGATGTCCATCGGATCAACGGCAGCCGATGCTACCCACGGGCTGTTTTCTTTTTGGATCATCTGCAAATCTTCATCACTCATGTCAATGCCGTACACTTTAATGTCTGTGCGCCCAGCTTGTTCAATCGCGCGCACAGCACCTTTCGCAAATTCGTCCCATGCTGCCCAAACCGCTGTAATGTCGCCTTCGTTCGGGTATTGTTTCAAAATCGCTTCCATCTGTGCCTGTGTATCAAGAGCGGTGTTTTTGGTCGCCCCGCCGAATGCCGTAATTTCTTTGATGCCCGGGTTATCCGCCAAGAATTTTTCATAAGCGACTTGGCGGCGTTCCATCGGTGCAAAGCCAGCTACCCAAATTTTTACGATATTCGCTTCGCCGCCGCTGTCTTCAGCCAAACGCTCCAAGGTCATTTCAGCCATTTTCTGGTCGCCCTGCTCAAGAGAAACAACGCCTTCAACGTCAACGCCTGCATCAAATGCCACAACCGGAATGCCTTGTTCCACTGCTTTTTCAACGCCTTGGTTCAATGCTTCTTTCGTGCCGTGGTCGATCAGGATGGCATCAAAGCCTTGGTTGATCGCTGCATCCAAATTCGATGCCATTTTCGCCAAATCGCCTTCAGAAGTGAAGACTGTCACGCTGCCGCCGAATTTTCCAGCCTGCTCTTTTACGCCTTCAATGTATTGCGCGGAAAATGTCCCGAGGTTGATCTGCATGATCAATGCCACTTTTTTGCCGGCTAACGGGTGGTCCGATGCTTCCGCTTTCGTCGCATCTGACGTTCCTTCTTCGCTGACTTCCCCTTTTGGCTGGCAAGCGGCTAAAAAGGCACTGAGGATCAATAATAATGTGATGAATAAAAGCGATTGTTTTTTCATGAATTTGCTCCTTTTCCTGTGTAAGCGCCGAGAACGGCAGGGATATTTTTTTCGTACCCTGGGGTGATGACCCCTTGTTCGGTGATGATGGCTTTGATGAGCCGTGCCGGCGTGACATCAAAAGCCGGATTGAATACTTTCGTGCCTTCCGGCGCTATTTGGATGCCGGCAATATGCGTGATTTCTTCCGCTTTGCGCTCTTCGATCGGAATGTCGCGGCCGGAAGAAATGGATACATCGAATGTCGATGCCGGCGCCGCTACATAAAACGGGATGCCGTACGCATCAGCCAGCAGCGCTAAATTCAGCGTGCCGATTTTGTTCGCCGTGTCGCCGTTCGCTGCAATGCGGTCGGCTCCGACGATGATCGCCTCGACTTCTTTCGCGCCAATCGTATGGGCGGCCATGCTGTCGGTGATCAGCGTCACGTCGACCCCTGATTGCTGAAGCTCCCATACCGTCAGCCGGGACCCTTGAAAGACCGGACGCGTTTCGCAGGCATACACTTCGAATTGCCGTCCGATTTCACTTCCGAGATGAAACGGCGCCAACGCTGTGCCGTATTTCGCAGTCGCGATGGAACCGGCGTTGCAAATCGTCATGACGCGCGTTTTGCCTTCCAATAAAGCCAGGCCGTATTCGCCGATTTTCCGGCACGCTGCTTCGTCTTCTTCGTGGATGCGCACCGCTTCTTCGAGCAGCAGCACTTTCCCCTGCTCTACGGTGGCAGCCTCCTTCACTTTCGCTGTCAGCCGATCCAGCGCCCATACCAAGTTAACCGCTGTCGGGCGCGAGCTGCCCAAGTGCGCCGCGTCTTTTTCGACTAAGTGGAAAAAGGTCTGAAGTTCTTCCGTGTCGTGTCGCACCGCCGCGAGCGCCAGTCCATATGCAGCGGCGATGCCGATTGCCGGTGCGCCGCGCACTTTCAGCGATAAAATCGCGTCATAGACATCTTCCAAGGTTTCCAGCGCCACGTACTCGATTACATGCGGCAGTTTCTGCTGGTCCAAAATCGTCAGCTTGCCGTCTTGCCAGGAAATTGATAACGGGATTGCCATTATTCCGCCTCCCCGATCAACGCTGTCACTTCATAGATGCTCTTCACTTCAGCACGCTGCAAAATCAGCTTTTCGCCAAACTGCAATGCCCGCTCCTTCAACTCGATGCGGCGGCTGTCGTCTTCGATGCCGTCCAAATCTTTTACATGCGCCAAGCCGATCGTCCGGCGAATTAATTCACAGCCCGCAAAGCCCAAAGCATCCCGGAAAATCTTCTCGATGATGAACTCGCGGTAGCCTGCCGTTTGCTGGAAAGATTCAATGCCTTTGTTTTCCCAAAGGTCCGTGAACCGCGCCTCGAACGTTTCCCATGTCCGTTCAATATGCGAAAGGATCACTTTGCGCTGATTCCCCTTGCGTGTCAGCGATTGGAAAATCAAATTGGCGAGGAATAAGCCGACATCAAAGCCGATCGGCCCGTAATAAGCGAATTCCGGATCGATGACCTTCGTTTCGCTGTCACTCGCGAAGATGCTGCCGGTATGGAGGTCGCCATGCAGCAGCGCTTCCGCTTCGGTCAAAAAGCTGAACTTCAATTTCGCCGCTTCCAGCTGAAGCGCCTTGTTGGCCCATAACGCTTCCACAGCCCCTTTCAGCTCCGGTTCGAAATCGTTGGTTTCATTGTCGAAAAACGGATCTGTAAAAATGAGGTCTTCGGTGATCTTGCAAAGCTCCGGATTCGAGAACGCCGCAGCGAGCTTTTTCTTCTCAAAAGGGTGAAGCGCAAAATCCGATGTCTGGAACAAGGTGCGCGCCAAGTATTCGCCGATGTCCGTCGACAGCTGCGGATACGCCTTTCCGGCAATCAAGCCTTCACGGGCAATCGTCAAATGCGACAAGTCTTCCATCACCGTCAATGCCAAAACCGCGTCCGTGGCATATACCGCCGGCACCAGATTCGGCACGAACTCGCCGTGTTTCCGAAGGGCGTCCGCCTCGATCTGCGCGCGCTGCAAGGTCAGCGGCCAGCTTTCGCCGACAACTTTCGCATACGGCAGCGCCTGTTTCAAAATCACACTCTTGCCGCTTTCCGGGTCCGCCACGCGGAACACGTAATTCAAATTGCCATCGCCGATTTCGTCGCATTGCAATGCCGCGCCTTCCGGGAATGGATAATGCGTTCTCGCAAGCGCCACCGCCGTTTCTATTGTCAATTCTTCGTATTGTTTAGCTGCTATTGCCATATGTCATCTACCTTTCGAATGCAAAATAAAAAGCCTCTTTCCCAAAAGAAAGAGGCTCAGAAATATAGTTTCCCTGCCTCTTAT
Organism: Planococcus sp. APC 3906; assembly: GCF_030407685.1. NCBI lineage: Bacteria > Bacillati > Bacillota > Bacilli > Caryophanales > Caryophanaceae > Planococcus > Planococcus sp. APC 3906. The sequence continues at coordinate 116,210 of NZ_JASDCW010000006.1, forward strand.
CTTTCAGAAATGTATATTTCTGATGGAATTAGCACCGTGCCTTGCGGGATCTTCATCCCGGCGCTGAAGCGCCCCTTCTCACGAAGGTATTACGGTCGGTTGCTGGGCGTCATAGGGCCAATATCCCTCTGCCTGCTCTTGATAAGAGTGTTGTTGCATATGTGTTTGCTGTTTGAAAAGAATCCTATCACGATTCAGAATTGAGTGTCAATAACTTTTTTCAATATTCCTTTTCGTTTCGCTTCAGGCGGACGCTTACCGCGGGCCTGGCTTCAGTCTCCTCGTCGCTTCGCTCCTGCGGGGTCTTCAGCACAGGCTAGTCCCGCAGGTGTCGCCGCCTTCCGCTTCATTCAATGTTAAAACTTATAATAGTGTTTCATTTCTTTTAACAAAGAACACGAAAGATACACTTTCTGAAGTTGCTATAGACTCTCGAGATATGGAGCAAAACAGCGGAGACGCCTGCGGGAAAGCGAGACAGCCGAGACCCCGCAGGGAGCGAAGCGACTGAGGAGGCTTGGCGCTCGCCCGCGGCAAGCGAAGCTGTTTTGCGGAATATCGGTCGAATATCCCACTTTTCCTCACCCACAATTTACAGATAATTATTGACAGAAAGTTTTAATCGTGGAATAATCAGAATTACTTTGTATAGCGAAACCAATTGAATACGCATTCTTATTCAGAGCAGGTGGAGGGACAAGCCCTATGACACCCGGCAACCGGTCCAGCAATGGACACGGTGCTAATTCTTGCAGCCCGTTTGACAGGCTGAGAAATAAGAAGTTGTTAAGCCCATTAACCTCTTCTTGTTTGAAGAGGTTTTTTTCTATTTCCAATTAATTTAAACGGAGTGTGGATGATTTGAGCAGATTGACAGCGACATACCAACTTTACGGAAAACCCGGTTCATTTGAAAAAAAGGCGGAAGGCATCGCGCTTGGCTTGACGATCGGTTCGTGGACTGATTTGCCGCTTCTCGAGCAGGAGCAATTAAAACAGCATAAAGGTGAAGTAATCTGGGTCACCGAGTTTGAAGATGCACCGCATCCGCTGAACCCGGGACTGATCCGCGCGGAAGCGAAAATCTCGTATCCGAGCGCGAATTTCTCGCCGGACCTGCCGGCCATTTTGACCACGGTGTTCGGAAAGCTGTCGCTCGACGGCGAAGTGAAGCTGCTCGATTTAGCTTTCGACGATGAACTGCTCGGGCATTTCCCTGGGCCGCAATTCGGCATCGAAGGCGTCCGCAGTTTGATTGGCGTCCAGGACCGGCCGCTTGTGATGAGTATTTTCAAAGGCGTAATCGGCCGGAACTTGGAATTTTTGAAAGCCCAGCTGCGGCAGCAGGCGCTCGGCGGCGTCGATCTTGTGAAAGACGACGAAATCCTGTTTGACAATCCGTTGACGCCATTCGAACAGCGGATTACCGCTGGCAAAGAAGTGCTGCAGGCTGTGTTCGAGGAAACCGGCCACCGCACCTTGTATGCCGTGAATCTTTCCGGCCGCACGTCCACGCTTCGCGACAAAGCGAAAAAAGCACGGGAACGGGGGGCTGACGCGCTGCTGTTCAATGTCCATGCTTACGGGCTCGACGTTCTGCAGGAATTGGCGGAAGACCCGGACATCCGGCTCCCATTGATGGCCCATCCGGCATTCAGCGGCGCTTTCACTTCTTCTCCGACTTATGGGTTGGCGACCGCACTCGCACTCGGCAAATTGACGCGCATTGCCGGAGCGGACTTCTCGTTGTTCCCCTCCCCTTACGGCAGTGTTGCACTTGAAAAGAGCCAGGCCTTGGCGCTTGGCGAAGAACTGGTGAAAGCAAGCCCGTTGAAACGCACTTTCCCGGTGCCTTCAGCCGGCATCCATCCCGGCCTTGTGCCACAGCTGTTCGAAGATTTCGGCACTGACAGCATCATCAACGCAGGCGGCGGCGTCCATGGCCATCCGGACGGCGCGGCTGGCGGCGGCAAAGCATTCCGCCAGGCAATTGACGCCGTGCTGAACGGACAGTCACTTGACGAAGCCGCCAAACACCATCACGAATTAAAAACAGCATTGGATATGTGGGGGTAATAAGCATGAATAAAACAGTCATCTTCTGTGATTTTGACGGCACCATCACCAACTCAGACAACATCATCGCCATCCTTCAGCATTTTGATCCACCGGGATGGACTCCAATAAAAGACCGAATCCTGTCCCAGGAAATCTCCATCCGCGATGGCGTGGCGCAAATGTTCTCGCTGCTGCCGGCCGCCAAAAAAGATGAAGTGATCGAATTTGTTCTGGAGCAGGCGCAAATCCGCGAAGGTTTTGCTGATTTTGTCGCCTACACGCGCGAACGTGAAATTCCGCTTTATGTCGTCAGCGGAGGCATCGACTTTTTTGTCCACCCGCTCATTAAACCGTTCGGCCCTTTTTCAGGGGTTTATTGCAACGGAGCGGATTTCTCGGGAGAGTCGATCCGCCTTGAATTTCCAAACGGCTGCGACGAGCAATGTACGAGCCAGGGCTGCGGCTGCTGCAAGCCTTCGATCATCCGCCAATTGCTTGAGGACGGCGCACAAAGCATCGTCATCGGCGATTCCATCAGTGATTTAGAAGCTGCGAAGCAAGCGGATTTCGTCATCGCGCGCGATTACCTGATTGGCAAATGCGAAGAGCTCGGGCTCCCGTACAAGCCATTTGAAAACTTCTACGACGTCATGTCGATCATCGATGAAAAACTGGGGGTGAAGTCATGACCGCCTTCCAGGAAAGATGGCAGGAACTCGCAAACATCAAAGACGAATTAGCTTTGCGCGATTGGTTCATGGGAACGAGCGGCAACCTGGCCATCAAAGTCCAGGACGCGCCGCTGGAGTTTCTCGTCACTGCGAGCGGCAAAGACAAGCGTAAACGGACTTCCGAGGATTTCCTGTTGGTGGACGCGGCCGGCAAAGCGGTGGAAGAAACGCCGTTGAAGCCTTCAGCTGAAACTTTGCTGCATTGCGCAATATACGGCAAAACCCGTGCCGGCTGCAGCCTGCACATCCATACCGTCGCCAATAACGTCATTTCCGAAATTTACGGCGACCAAGGCAAGATCGATTTTAAAGGCTTAGAGCTGATCAAGGCATTCGGACTTTGGGAAGAAGACGCCGTGCTGACGATTCCCATCATTCCGAACCACGCCCACATCCCTAACCTTACGAAAGAGTTCGAGAAACACCTTTCCGCAGACAGCGGTGCAGTGCTGATCCGCAACCACGGCATCACGGTATGGGGCAAAGATCCATTTGAAGCGAAGAAATTACTGGAAGCCAGCGAGTTCTTATTTCAATACCAGCTCGCTTTATATCAAATACAATCCCATTAAGAGAGGAAGATTATCATGGCCATCATCAAAATCCAAGGCACGAACGAAACAATCGAAGCGCAAAACGAAGTAGCGGCATTTCTGGAGCAACAGGAAGTCGTCTACGAACATTGGGACATTGAAAAACTGCCGGAGCATTTGCGTGAGAAATTTGACCTCAGCGACGCTGAAAAAGAAGAAATCTTAGCGGCATTCAAAGCCGAAATCGATGACATCTCCGAACGCCGCGGCTACCAGGCTGCAGACATCATTTCGCTTTCCGATTCCAACCCGAAGCTCGACGAATTGCTGAAAAACTTCCAGCGCAAGCATATCCACACAGATGATGAAGTCCGCTATATCGTCAGCGGCCACGGCGTCTTTATCATCCAAGGCAAAGACGAGCGCTTTTTCGAAGTCCATTTGACGCCTGGCGACTTGATTTCTGTCCCTGAAAACATCACGCATTACTTCACATTGGCCGACGACCGCAAAGTTGTCGCAGTGCGCATCTTCGTCACGACTGAAGGCTGGGTACCTGTCTACCAAGAAGAAGAAGGCGTACAATCTAACTAATAAAACCAGAGCCGGCAAAAACGCCGGTTCTTTTTTTGTGCGCTTATTTCTGGAACTTTTCCTGTCTCCAGCCGTAATCTATAAAATGAACGTTTGAAGGGATGTGAGGAAAAATGAAAGAAAAGGCGGCCCGCCTGAACGTCGGAACCGGGATTGCGATCGGATTACCTTTCCTGATCCTGGGCATCGTCCAGAAAAACCTCGCGTTTTTCATCATCGGCGTGGCATTGGCAATTTCCCTCAGCGCTTCTTCGGCATTAAAGGCGAAAGACAAGAATGGTTCAGATAAATGAACATATAAAAGCAGGTGCCTCTCTTCAAAAGGCACCTGCTTTTTTTGTGGTTTGATTTTATAATCAAAAATATTTCGAAACTGAAGCATTTCTCTTTAAACCTACTAAACAACTTGGTATAATAACGAATAATCAAAGGAGGCTTCCTTATGTCTATTCCAAAACCGCTTGTGCAATCCAACCAAGCATTCATTGTCCTCACCGTCATACTTGCCCTTGTTTTCCATAAAGCGATCCTAGTGCTGCCGTTCCTTGTCGGCGTTTATACATTGATCACCAAAAAGAACCCTGTCATCCAGTTCAATAAACGATTTTTGAAAAAACCCGCGAATACGTATATCCAGGAGGACCGCGACCAGCAACTTTTCAATCAATGGATTGCCACAGTCTGCCTCGGGCTGTCCCTGCTCTTTTTTGCAATCGGCGCAGCAGCGGCCGGCTACGTTTTCAGCATCATGGTGCTGATCGCTTCAGGAGTTGCGCTGATGGGCTATTGCATCGGTTGCACGATCCGCTACCGCTATATGATGTGGAAGCACAACAAAACCAAAATCCAATATTAAAAAACCGAAAGCGGCTGCTTTCGGTTTTTTTGTGCATTATTTGATTTGGCCATTGCCGCGGATGAGGTATTTTGTCGAGGTCAATGCCGGCAAGCCCATCGGCCCGCGGGCATGGAGTTTCTGTGTGCTGATGCCGATTTCGGCGCCGAAGCCGAATTCAAAGCCGTCCGTAAAGCGGGTCGAAGCATTGTGGTACACAGCCGCTGCGTCGACTTTATTGAAAAATTCTACGATGCTGTCATCCGTCTCAGAGATAATCGCCTCTGAATGCTTCGTACCATACGTGTTGATGTGATCGATCGCTTCTCCGGTGGTGTCGACAACTTTCACGGCCACTTCAAGTCCCAGGTATTCCGTCGCCCAATCGGTCTCGGTCGCTGTCGCTACACCGTCCCATTGCTGAGCGGCTTTGTCACCGTGGATTTCCACGCCTTGCTGCTGGAAAGCGTCAATCAACTGCCCAAGATGCTGATCCGCCCAGGCCTGATGAACGAGAACCGTTTCACAGGAATTGCAGACAGATGGGCGCTGGGTTTTCGCGTTCAGCGCAATTTTTAAAGCCATGTCCACATCGGCCGTCTCATCGATATAGACGTGGCAATTGCCTGCGCCTGTTTCAAGCACCGGCACGGTGGCGTTCGCAACGACGGTCTGGATCAGCTTAGCTCCCCCTCTTGGAATCAGCACGTCCAGATAATCGTTGAGCTTGAACATCTGTGCCGCCGTCTCCCTGCTGGTGTCTTCGATCAATTGCACGGCATCGATTGGCAGCGCACTTTTTTCCAGCGCGTGGTGGATCACGCTGACAAGCGCTTTATTGGAATGGATAGCGGTCGAACTGCCGCGCAGCACAACCGCGTTGCCCGTTTTCAAACACAGGCTCGAAGCATCGATGGTGACATTCGGCCGCGCTTCGTAAATCATGCCGACAACGCCGAGCGGCACCCGGATTTTTTCCATCTGCAGGCCATTCGGGCGCTCCCATTGCTCGAGCACTTCACCGACCGGATCCTCAAGCTCTGCTACTTGGCGCAGTGCCGCAGCAATTTCCGCCAGCCTGTTTTCATCCAGCTTCAAACGGTCGATGAGCGATTCGCTCATTCCCGCATCGCGCCCCGCTTGCACATCTTTTTCGTTTTCCCCCAAGATGAATTCCTGCTCTTCCAGCAATTGCGCCGAAATCAATCTCAGAGCCTCATCTTTTTGTGCCGTGGTCATTTGTGCCATGATCGCTGCTGCCGCTTTCGCTTTCCGGCCTTTTTCGATCAGGCTATCCTTTTGAACCGTTTCAAGAACTCCGCTCATTCATCAGATCCCCTTTCCTGCGTGGCTGAACCACTGGCTTCGGTGGATGACCACCTGCCGTTTTCCGGTTTTGGTAATGACGCGGGCCGCTTTGCTGCACAGCCCTTTGATTTCCTGCAATTCTTCAGAAGAAAAATTCACTTGGCCGCGGCCGATGACTTCGCCCGCAGGATCGACGACTTCCACGACTTCTTCAGCGGTAAAGCGTCCGAAGATCTCCGTAATGCCGACTGGCAATAAACTCCTGCCTTGCTGGGAAATCGCCAATGCCGCTCCGTGGTCCACTTCGATTTTGCCATGCGCGACGGAATGGAGCGCCAGCCATTGCTTCGAATTCTTGACAGTGGCCTGCGGCTCATCGCCGATATAAGTGCCGTCGCCTTTGCCTTCAACAATGTCGAGCAGCTTGTCCGGACCGGTTCCTGTTCCGATGAAGATATGCGTTCCAATGGCGAGCGCCGTTTGCGCCGCTTCCACTTTCGATTTCATGCCGCCGGTGCCCACAATCGATCCTTCGCTCGACGTTTCTTCAATGAGCTGGTCCGGTATTTCCGATAAGAAGTCATAGCGTTCGGCATCTGGGTTGCTGCGTGGATTGTCGCTGTAAATGCCATTGATGTCTGTCAGAATGATCAGCATCTGTGCCTGCACCAATCCACTTACCAGCGCCGAAAGCATGTCATTGTCTCCAAACGTCAGCCCTTCAACCGATACCGAGTCGTTTTCGTTGATGATCGGCAGGATATTGCGCTTCAATAACTCCGCCAGCGTAGCGCCGGCATTCTGGTAAAGGTCTTTCGCAAGGAGGTTCTGGCGTGTCAGCAGTAATTGGGCCGTGACAATGCCATGCTTCCTGAATTCCTCTGAATAGGCATGAAGCAGCTGTCCTTGGCCGATAGCGGCGGCTGCCTGTTTGCCGACGATGCTGACCGGGCGTGCGGAGTAGCCTAAATCGGTGAAGCCGGCCGCTACTGCTCCGGAAGACACCAAAATCACTTCATGCCCCTGTGCTTTCAGCCGCGCCAAAGCCTGGCCATGCTCCTGGAGCTTTTCAATGCAAAGCCCGCCGTGAGTATTGGTCAATGAACTGCTGCCTATTTTCACGACAATCCTCTTCTTCTTCACAAACTGTCACCCCTGTCTTTAATCTTGTCCGCTCAACCAAAAATCAATAATAGCATTATTATGCGTTATTATGCATTTTTAGTCAATATATTTTGATTATTTATACAATATCCTTATAAATAAGCATAAGATGCGTATATTCTTAATGAAAAATACATAAGCTTCATATTGAAAATCACTTCAGATGCTTTGGGCGCGGCCCTCGATATTGGGGCGCATTCATTAACAAGCATTAAATCGGACTTAACATGAATTAATTTGGATTTAACATGACGAAATTTGATTTAACATGCAGCAGCCGGCCGTTAACATGAATTGTCCGAATTTTAACCGGCATTAGCCAAATGGCGCCCCTGATTCCAATTCAAAAATCAACTTATAGACAGCCCAATATCTAAATCACCCCATAAAAAACCCCGGATTCAATGGAATCCGGGGTTTGAAGAAAATCAGGCTGTATTCGGTTCGGCGTCAGCGGCTTTCAATGCTCTGTATTTGATGATTTGCGCCGCGTACCATAACAGGACAACCAATGTGATGCAGAAGCCGATGATCATGGAAAGCTGGTAATCCATATTCAGCCCTTCAGGCGCATAGAAGATGTATGTCGCTACGACGCCTGTCATAAAGCTTGCCGGAATTCCGGCGATCCAATGGAATTTGAAATTGCTCAATAGGTAGACGGTCGCTGTCCACAGCATGACGGTCGCCACGACTTGGTTGGTCCAGCCGACGTATCTCCAAAGGAATGTATAGTCGATTGTCGCCATGTAGAACGTCGGGATCCCCAATGGAATCGTCACCAATAATATTTTCCACTTGCCTTCCATGTCCATGAATTTGGACATGATATCCGTTACAATCATGCGGGACGAACGCAATGCCGTATCGCCCGTCGTAATCGGCAGGATGATGACGCCGAAAATCGCCAGGATGCCGCCCATTGTGCCAAGCAGCGAAATGGAGATTTCGTTGACGACGCCAGAAGGTCCGCCTGCTGCAAGCGCTGCTGCCAATCCTTCTGTGCCGCTGAAGAAAGTCATGCCGGCTGCTGCCCAGATCAAGGCGATGACGCCTTCAATGATCATGGCACCGTAAAAGATTTTGCGGCCGTCTGTTTCTTTCTTCATGGTGCACGCCACAATTGGGCTCTGCGTGCAGTGGAAGCCGGAAATCGCACCACAGGAAATGGTCACCATCAGAAGCGGCCAAATCGGCAGTTCGCCGGGATGCAGATTCGAGAACGTCAGGTTCGGCATCGGCTTGCCTGAGAATACAAGCGCCACCGCCACCGCGATTGCCATGAACAATAAGATGCCCCCCAAAAGCGGGTAGATGCGGCCGATGATGCGGTTGATCGGCAAGATGGTCGCCAGGATGAAGTAGAAGAAAATGAGCCCCAATGCCACCATGAAGCTGATCGGTGAGATTTGGGAAATCAACTGCGCCGGACCTGCGGTGAATGCCGCTGCCACCAGCAGCATCAACACGAGCGACAAGCCGTTGATGAAAAGTTTCATGTGTTTGCCAAGGTAGCGGCCGACAAGCGACGGAAATTGGGCGCCGCCGTGGCGCATGGACATCATGCCGGAGAAATAATCATGTACAGCTCCTGCAAAAATCGAGCCAACCACGATCCAAATAAATGCAACCGGCCCGTATAAAGCGCCGGCAACTGCTCCATAGATCGGCCCGAGCCCCGCGATGTTCAATAGCTGGATCAAGTTCCCTTTCCACCAACTCATGGGGATGAAATCCAAATTGTCCCTTTTCGTATAGGCAGGTGTCGGCGTATTGTCGTCCACCACAAAAACCTTTTCGATGAATTTCGAATAAAATACGTAACCAAGAATAAGAAATAAAAGTGCGCCAAAGAAAGTTACCATATGCCGTGTCCTCCTGTTGTGTGTTTTAAGATACGACTATGATAACATGAATTTTCAGAATATAAATATAATATTTTGAAAAAACAATATTTTCTTTCAATTTTAATCAATTTGACCCTTTTTTTCCCTCCAAAATAATAAAAAAGAAGGAATAAATGCCCCAAAAACGCGGCTTCATCCCTTTAATTGAAGATATTTCAATTCGAAATACTTTGCTAATAAAACAATAGAAGAAGCAGAATTTCGCAAAAAATGTTATTCAGAATGAGACAAAAAATGAATTATAAGGTATTTTTCCGCCGGCTTTTATACTTTTTTCCAGCCTTTCAGAGGCATTTCCCCGCGTATCGCGGCTTTCCGGAATCCTTGGAAAATGTCGATTGCCGATAATAGCGCAACTGTAAAAATGAGGCCGCCGACCACCCAATTCAGCCCATCCAAAAATCCGAAAAGATTCTCGAGCCGCGACAGAAAACCAGAAGCGAAAATGTCGGGATTCCTGAAAATCAGGAAGAAAGCGAGCACCGACATCGCCTGGGCAGCCAAATTGAACGTGGCCAGCTTCATATCCCAGCGCCGGCGCACCCATTTCCATAAATCCAGGGCCACTTGCAAAATGATGACGAGCAGCACGAGCGGCCAATAAGACAAGAGAACACTTTGGTTGAACACCGGTGCCACCATTTCGAGCCCATTCGAACCTTCCTCGTAGATGCCGACCAATTTATCCGAGTTAAAGTAAACGGACGCCCAAATGGCGGTCCAAATTAAATCGGCCGCCGGCTCGCTCCGCGCAATCGTTCTTTTCTTCGGCATCATTTCCGGGCTGGATTCCAAATCATCAGGGGTCCACCCTTTTTCCGGCAATTGCAGTGGCGGTTTTCCGGCCGCGCGATTTGTGCGGTCCACCCATTCGATGATCACAAATACCAGCGTCACCCAGAACAACACATGGAGTGCCACGTCAAAAGCTGCTGCGATCGAATCCCCAATGAGGCCTGCAATAACACTGACCACTGAAGCTTCACCGGCATTGGAAAAAATGGTCGTGATGATCAAAACCACCACCACAACAGTCACGACGACGGGTATGATGATTTTCAGCAATGTGAAATACACGTCAAAAAAGCGGGGACCGACCAAATACATCGGCTGCGAACGGTATTTGCCAGCCAGCACCGCCGGGTCGCCGAACTTCATCAACAGTTCCCGCTCTTCTTTTTCCGAATAGCCCGCCGGCAGCAAATCTTCTATTGTCGAACGCAGCTCCTGGCCAATATCTTCGCGTTCTTTTGCCGGCAGCCTGCGGGTGACTTCTCCGATATAGCGGTCAATCAATGTCATGGCGGCCATCTCCTTCAATTAGAACTTGAAGTTCCTGTGTGACGTTCTGCCAATCGCTGTTCAATTGCTTGAATGCTTCCGCCCCAGCTTCACTCAGCGCGTAATACTTGCGCGGCCGGTTTCCGGTCTGGTCCCAGCTGCCTGTCAGCAGCTTCTGCTTTTCAAGACGGCGCAGCAATGGCGGCAATGCTCCAGGATCCATTAACAATCCATGCTTCTCCAATAATTTCACTAGCGCTGAACCGTATTGAGGCGTCTTTAATTGGCTCAGTACTGCAAGCACCAAGACGCCGCTGCGGAGCTCGGAAGCCCAGCCATCCAGTGATGATTTGTCCATCCTATTCACCTCCAGTTTTTCCTTTGCTTAACGAAATGCCTTATACTATGTATCCTAAAGCATTGGAAAAACAATGGCAAAATATAAACTGATTATTCTATAAATTAACCCGAAGCGGCATTCTTCTCGTCATCTTACTCATTAAAAAAACCCCTCTAAAGGGGTTTTTGGCTCAAAATGCGATTTCAATTTTTTCGGCAGCCTGGATTTTCTTTTCATCTTCACCGAACAAGTCACTGGTGGTGATGCTGATGGCATCGATGTCAGGGTTTTCAACGATAAAGCCGATGCTGCCTTTTTTCGTCTCGCCCGGTGCCACTTCACCGTTCAGTTCTTCGAGGTAAATATCATCTTCCCATAATTTCGTTTCGCCCGCACTCGTCTCCAACAATGCGACCGGTGCGAAATTCAGCGGCTTTTCTGTCGTATTTTTAATTTCCACAAAGAATTTCACCACGTGGAAATCCGTGTCGTGCGTGTAGGAATGGTAGAAGTCGATCAAGCCATAAGACGGTTTGTAATGGAAGAGCTTTGCTTCTCTCAGCGTCAACTCGATGCCGCCGATTTGATGTTTGCCGCTTTCCAAGTTGGATGCGTTCAAGACGATTTCACCTTTATCGTCGCGGATGCTCTGGCCGGCTTTCAGCAGGCTTTGGTCTCCCGTCACTTGCGGATTCTCCACATAGCCTTCGTAATAGGCCGGAACTTCACCGTTCGTTGCTGCAGCTTCCGCAATTTGGGTTTCCCCTTTATCGGAACATCCTGACAGCAAAAGCGCGGATGCCAAGAATACATAGATGGCTTGTTTTTTCATAGGGGTTCCTCCTTGTAAAAAGCCCCTCCGCCTTTACAGGCAAAGGGATGCTTTCAGTTTTTTTGATTTACTTGTCATCGATCTCGACTTTCGCTTTCAGCAAGTCGAATATACCTTTGGCCATGTCCGTATTTTCGATATTGCCTGCAAACTTCTCGCTCGATGGCCCGAACGCGTAAACCGGAACATCTTCACCTGTGTGCCCGCCAGTAGTCCAGCCGGTATGCGTGCGCTCGTTGAAGATTTCTTCAATTGCGTTATCGATTTGTGTCAGGTTTTTCGTTTCTGCCGCTTTCTTGACTGCGTTGATTTCTGCGTCAGTCAGCTCCAAATCGATGAACTCGCTCAAAGTCTCTTCTACACCCGCGCCGTCCACAATCTGTTGTGCCATAAAGTCAGGCGTGCGTTTAGCAGCTTTGATCGGCTCGCCAAACCAGTTGTAGATGCCATCAGAGCCGATTGAGAATCCGCCGGTCGAATGGTCAGCTGTTGCAATGACCAATGTGTTCTTGTCTTTCTTCGCAAATTCGATTGCCGCTGCGTATGCTTTTTCAAAGTCCTGCATCTCGCTCATGGCGCCGACGATGTCATTGTCATGTCCGGCCCAGTCTACCTGGCTTCCTTCGACCATCAGGAAAAAGCCGTCTTCGTCTTTTTCGAGCCTGTCAATTGCCGATGTCGTCATTTCTTCAAGCGACGGCACTGACTCTTCACGGTCAATCATTTTCGGCAGTCCCGCCGGAGCGAATAAACCGAGAACCTGCTCATCGTCATTGGCTAATAGCGCTTCACGGTCGGTTACATAGCTATAGCCATCTTTCTCAAACTCTTCCGTAAGGTTACGGTCTTTTCGCTCAAATAAATCCGTTCCGCCTCCGAGAAGTACATCCACTTTATGCTTGCCGTTAATCATTTCATCATAATAATCATCCGCAATGGCGTTCATGTTTTTGCGTGCCACGTCATGTGCACCGAATGATGCTGGAGTGGCGTGCGTAATTTCCGATGTCGCCACAAGGCCAGTTGCTTTGCCTTTTTCTTTCGCAGCTTCAAGAACTGTTTTCACTTCGCTTTCATCGTTATCGACAGCGATGGCATTATTGTATGTTTTAATCCCGGCAGACATTGCTGTTGCAGCTGATGCCGAATCCGTGACGTTTTGTGCAGGATCTTCCGGATACGTCATTTGTTGTCCGACGAGGTGGGAATCGAATGCCGTGCCTTCAGCAAATTTCGTTCCCGCATTGTCCTGCATATAGCGGTAAGCTGAAGTATAAGAAGTGCCCATGCCGTCGCCGATCAGAAAGATGACGTTTTTCACTTTCCCTTGGCCGTGCGCTTTCCCTTGGCTTTTTCCAGGTGCTTGCGCTTCGGCGCTAGGGACTGAAACAGCGATTCCTGACAATGCGACTGCTGATGCGATGATGAATGGAAGTACTTTCTTCTTGAACGGTTTGCTGGTCATTTTTCCGCCTCCAATAAGTTAGTTGCAAGAACAGCATACTTTTTTATTGTTAAGCAGACATAAATACTATTTATGGTTTTTGTAAATTATTTTAAAATAAGATTACAAAGTCTTTTGTAAAAAGTTACGGCTTTGCCTTTTTGGGCAACGAAAAAGCCGTCCCGCAGTCGATGAAATGACTTTGCGGAACGGCTTTTTGGCTGGCCTGAATTTATAGACGTTCATTCACCTGTTGCTGATCGGCGTTCTTTGCGAGGAAGAGATAAGCGAGCAACGCGATGAGGCACATCGTGAAAATAGTGAGTCCCATCGGCACAGCCGTTTCTTCTCCAGCTATTCCGACTAGCGGAGCCGTCGCCGCCCCTAGGATGAATGGCAGCAAGCCGAGCAATGCAGAAGCGCTGCCCGCTGCTTTGCTCTGGCTTTCCATAGCAAGTGTAAACGAAGCCGTTCCGACTACACCAATTGATGTGACGAAAAAGAAAATCGGAATGGCGACAGCCCATAGCGGACCATTGAAACTTACCACAGCAAGTAGAACTGCGCCTGCGGCTACTGCTGCGTATAAGGCGCGTTCCAGAAATTGCTTTTCAGAAATCCGATGGGCAAAGCGGCCAACTGCGTAACTTCCGATGATCAGGCCAATGCCGTTCATGCCGAACAGCAAACTGAAGACTTGCGGCGATACGCCGTAAATGTTCTGGTAAATAAAAGGCGTGCCGGAGACATAAGCGAATACCCCACCGATCAAGAAGCCCTGGGCTAACGCATAGCCGGTGAACTGCCGGTTTTTTAAAATGGTGGAGAAACTGCTGAACGTCGACAGCAGATTGCTAGGTATGCGTTTTTCCACTGGTAAACTTTCCGGCAATCGGAATGCCGAGATGAGCAGCAAGATCAGGCCAAGCAAGGACAACGCCAGGAATATGCCTTTCCAGTCGGAGAACAAAAGCACTCCGCTGCCGACAGACGGCGCAAGTAAAGGCACAAGATTATTCACGACCATCAATAACGCGAATAAACGCGTCAGTTCTGCCCCGCTGCTGACATCCCGCACTATTGCCCGGGAAATAACGAGTCCGGCTGAAGCCGCAAACCCTTGTGCAAAGCGCAAAAGGACAAAGATGAAAATATTCGGTGCAAAAATACAAGCGGCTGAGGCAATGACGTATATTGCCAAAGAAATGATCAACGGCTTGCGGCGGCCGTGCATATCGCTGAGCGCACCTGCAAATAATTGGCCAATAGCCAGCCCCAGCAAAGTTGCGGTCAAGCTGAGCTGGACGGATGAAGCTGAGGTATCGAACACATTTGCCAGTATTGGAAAAGCCGGCAAATACATATCGATTGTAAAAGGGATCAGCGATGTAAGCGCCCCTAAAAGTATAATGAAACGTGCTCGTTTGAAACCGGTCAAGTCTCCCATATATAAACATCCTTCTTTCTTCCAGGAACCATTCCCGTTCTTTTGATTTATTTTCTTAGATTATTACGGAATACGAAGAAAATAACTGTTTTCTACAATAGCATAATTTGGGGAGTGTTCATCTCTTTTTGACTTGAAAAACGAAAAAAAGAACCAGCTGCATTAGCCGGTTCTAATATCTTATGAATATCAGTTACTTGATTATGCCTTCTTCTTTTAAAACTTCTTCAAATGCTTCAACTACTTTTCTATCGTAATGAGTATCTGCCATCCCTTTAATTTCATCGAGGGCAAATTGTGCATTGAAAGCTTTGCGATAAGAGCGATCTTCAGTCATAGCATCGAATGTATCACTGACTGCGATGATGCGAGCTTCCAAAAGAATCTCTTCTCCTTTTAAGCCGTTGGGATATCCTGAGCCATTGAGACGCTCGTGATGCTGGGCTAAAATAGGATAAGCCTCTTCATACACAGTCCCTTTCAACATTTCAGCACCATCCAATGGGTGTTTTTTTATTATATTGAACTCTTCGTCGGTTAAAGTAGTTGGTTTATTGAGTATTTCTTCCGAGATGTAAACTTTTCCTATATCGTGAAGCGAAGCGGCAATATTAAGATTTTCCAATTGAACTTTGCTCAACTTCATTTTTTTCGCAATTTTAATGGAATAATTGACGACCCGATCTCCATGGTTATATGTATACCGATCTTTTTTCTCCACTTGTTTAACAATATCCATAAGAGCCGAAATTTCCTTGCTGAGGTGAACAAAAACAGGCTCTGTACTTACCCATATAAAGCTTGTATCTGTTAGAACTTCGAAATGGACAGGCTCCTTTATTCCACTGACAGAAAAGTATTCATGAGGGCCAAACTCCATTTTTTGCCCATCAATTTCCCCAACTACCTTGCCGGTAAGAATGTAACAGAATTCCATCACTTCAGAATTATCAGCTGGATACATATAAAATAGTTTGTCTTTTTCAAGAAATTGGAGCATGACTTCCGTGCCATCCCCTCGTGAGAGCAGGCTGATGTTTGAGACATCTAATTGAACACTATCCAACACAGTGCCGTTCTTCCCTACTTTAAAACCCTCCAAGCCAATCACCTCGGTAGTATTAAAAAAAGAGTTCTTTCCTCAGAACTCTTTTTTCATAATTATAAAATAATTTTTAATACTTTAATATTTTTATTTATAGCCAACGATGCGAATCGGATCAATCCAAACTTCTTGATGTGCAAATTGCACCAATCTCCAGCTGCATTCCCCTAAGACGCCGTATTCAGCGGCCTTTGCAATGGCTTTTTCAGACATCTCCAACGTTTCGTTAAAGACTTTTTCAATGATTTTGTCGAGCTCTTCTAAATAACGCTCTGTTTTAGCCTCTGCTTTTTCTGTTTTGCTAAGCAATTGCTTTTTCAATTTCTCGATTTTTCCGTTCAGTTTCTCACCGTCTTGACTGTGGCCGGATTCCAGTGACTCGTTGAATGTTGCAATATCCTGTTCAAGTTCCCCGATTTTCTCATTGATCCGAGTTTCCTGGACGGCTAGAGATGACTCCAATTGGCTGATTTTGTCCATGTGGCTCTTCGTGTCTTTGCCTTCCTCAGCAACCTGCGACAATTCTTCCCGTGCCTTTTTCAATTCTTCCTGGATTTTCACTACTTCTTTTCCTTCTTCAATTCTGCGCAGTTCCAGCAGGTAATCTTCCTGCAGTTTATCCGCTTTTTCTACAGCCTGGTTGATTTTCCGGTCGATTTGTCCGTTTGCTTTTTCGATAATTTGATATCCTTTTTCGTAATCATAATTCTCTTCTGCTAAAGCGCTCGTCCCGATTGCTAAAAATAATACCATTGCCAGCATCGCTGTAAAAAATCGTTTCATCCGTGGACCTCCAGTGTATTGTATTAGGTAATTAAGTTTATTCGCTACCATAAAAAGTAATCCTTAAGTTCTATACTATCTCCACCCTACCATTTAGTCAATTAATTTAAAATGTTCAGTTTTATTATAATAAGCCCATCCACAACAAAAAGTGGACAGGCCCATAGTCAAGAATGGCGGTTGATGAATTCACGAATTTTGTGTCTGTATATTTCAGGCGCTTCGTACCCAGGCATGTGCGAGCAATTTTCAAACACTTGAAATTCCGCTCCTGGAACCAAGCTCGCGTAGTATTCTGTTGATTCAGGCGTAGCTTCATCATAGCGGCCGCAAGTGAACAGCGCAGGCACATGGATTTCAGAAAGCCGGCCGGTCACGTCAAAGTCCTTCAACGTTCCTGTTACGGTGAACTCGGAAGCACCCCACATGAAATTGTAGATTTGGGAGTTCAGCTTCTCCAGCTCTTCCTTCATTTCTTTCGGCCATGGATCCAGGCGGCACATATGCTTACTGTAATATGCCATCATCGCCTGTTGGTATTCCTCTGTATCAGTCGTTTTGAGCCGTTCGTTCTTTTCGATGATGTCTTGGACTTCAACTGGAAATTCCTCTAAGCAACTCCGTTGATCCGCTTCCCAACGCGGCGCGCTGAGTGCTGGGCCTGAGAAAATAACACTCTTGACGCCTTTCGGCTTCTTGTCCACCAAGTAGGAAGCTGCAAGCATCGTGCCCCACGAATGCCCCAATAGATGGAATTCTTCCAATTCCAGTGCTTCGACCACATGTTCCAGCTCTTCCACATAGCGTTCAACTGTCCATAACTCCGTATCTGTAGGATGGCCGGATTTGCCGCATCCGAGCTGATCGTACTGGATGACCGGGCGTTCGGACCCCAGCTGCCTCAGCGGATCTTTCTCTGAGCTCATCCCCCCTGGCCCGCCGTGCAGCAGCAAGAGCGGAATGCCCGGACCGTCTCCTGTGATCCGGAACCAGACGTTGCCGCCTTTGACCGGTATAAACCCTTCTGTCACATGTTCCATTGGTTCAACCCCTTTCTCTATTAAGTAATTCCATGCAAGCCGCCATATCCCTTTAATCGATTCTGGCCGTTGCGCCACAAAACAAAAAAGCATCGATCCCCGCAGGAACCGATGCCTTACTGATTTTATTTTACTTCTACTGTCCAGCCAAGTGCATCTTCCACTTTGCCGGTCTGGATGCCAGTGATTGTATCGTAGAGTTTTTGGGACAGCTCGCCGATTTCGTGGTTATTGACGACCATTTTGCGCCCCTGCCAATTAAGTTCTCCAACAGGCGAAATAACGGCCGCGGTGCCGGTGCCGAAAACTTCTTCGATTTTTCCGTCCGCAAAAGCCTGATAGATTTCCTGAATAGAGATTTTCCGCTGCGTTACCGGGATGCCCCATGAATTCAGCAATTCGATGATCGACGTACGCGTAATGCCTTTAAGGATACTGCCATTCAGTTCAGGCGTCAGCACTTCTCCGTCAATCTTGAAGAAGATATTCATGCTGCCGACTTCTTCGATGTATTTCTTTTCGACGCCATCGAGCCATAAGACATCTGCATTGCCCGCTTGTTTCGCTTGGGCTTGCGCCTGGTAGCCGGAAGAATAATTCCCCGCAGTCTTCGCCATTCCCGTGCCGCCTTTTACCGCACGCGTGAACTGGTCTTCGACATGGATGATGACCGGTTTCATGCCGCCCGGGAAATAAGAACCCACAGGTGACAAGATCACCATGAATTTATACGATTGTGCAGGTGCTACAGCCAAATTGGCTTCTGTCGAAATGATGAACGGACGGATATACAAAGATGTACCTGGTGTTGAAGGCACCCAGTCTTTTTCCAGTTCAATCAATTTCGTCAAATATTCCAGCATCAACTTTTCATCGACGGGTGGAATGCTCAAGCGTTCGCTCGACAAATTCAGGCGCTCGAAATTCTTTTCCGGACGGAACAGCAAAACGCGTCCGTCTTCGGTGCGGTAAGCCTTCATGCCTTCAAAAACCGTCTGCCCATAATGGAAGATCATTGCTGCCGGATCCAGTGTTATTGGAGCATACGGCGTAATCTTCGGTTCATGCCAACCTCGGTCCGTTGTATATTCCATTGTAAACATATGATCCGTAAACAAGGTGCCAAAAGGAACCTGATCCTGTAAGGGTTTCTCTTTCAACTGTGTGCTTTTTACAACTTCAAGCTCGGATAATCTTACCAATGTCAGGCACTCCTTTTCAAAATCCATAATTTTATTGGGTAATGTGAATAATTATACACTCCCTCTCTGCCAAGTTAAAGCGTTTTTTATAAAATAAAGAAAATTAAGAGAAAAGGCCTGACATTGGTTTTGATTAATTATTCATCTGTTAATCTTCTATAGGAACTAAACCACTGAATTCTTCGAAGCCTCCATACTTTTCATGCATTTTTTCTCTATACTCATTAAACGACAAATGAAAATTTTCCGGCGGGTTTCCAAGTATGATCTCAAAGACGCCGTCTAAAAAAGTGACAAGATAGCTTTCTTTTAATTCAGGATCGTTGTTCTCGATTTCCAGCTTGAACTCCTCCAAGTTTTCGGGGTAGCAATTGAATAGAATCATATTGCGTTTGCCCTCTGAAGATACCTGGCAACAGACGCCATAGCCTAAGTTCTCTTGGATTTCATGACCATATCTTATAGCTTCTTCCGGCATGCAGGATCGAACAGCATTATATCCGCAACGGCTGCAGACAATGTACCCCACACTAATTTTATAATAATAATCTTCCATAGCGGATCTTTCGCAATGCGGGCATTCAACAGCAGAATAAACTGAAGCCATTCTTGGATTCTTCCCTTCTATTTTTTGATGATTACAATAGAAAGGGCAAGGTGTTCCGTCTGGAAACAAGGTGATTATGGGGGTTTGAAGAGCAGGGGATTGCGAAGATGCCACTCTATTCAGTTTAAACTGATTATATATTCTGTCAATATCGGCAGCGAGAAAAAAGCACTGCCTCGAGGCCGTCCGGCTCCTGCGGCAGTGCTTTTTATCGGATTACGTCAATAAAATGCGCAAGAATCCGGGCCGTCAGCCCCCAGATCACTTTGTCTTCATAGAGGTAGAAATACTCCTCCATTTCGCGGGCGCGCCAGCTGTAATCCCGGCCGCCTTCGATCAGCTCATAGGGAAAATCATCTTCCGGCTGCACATCGAACTGGATTTGGTAGACCCGCGGCCCGTTGTTGATGAAAAACGACAACGGCACGCTGAACAAGCTGTCGACTTCTGCCGGGTTCGGTTCGAACGTCGCAGACGGGGCGATGAATCCGGCAAAGGCATAGACGATCATGCCGAACGGCGACACGATATAGTCGAGTGCGAACACTTCGGAAATCTCGTCTTCGCTGATGCCGAGTTCTTCGTTGGTTTCCCGCAGCGCGGCGGATTTGGCCGAAGGGTCCCCGGGATCGATCCGGCCGCCCGGGAAACAGACTTCGCCCGGCTGCTTGCGGAGCGTATGCGCCCGCGTTTCGAACAGCACATGCACTTCGCCGTCCTTTTCGATCAATGGCAGCAAAATGGAGAATTTCGAGAAATCGCGGCTGCCGAGCACTTGCGGTTTATGGCTTTTGATTTTTTCGGTAATTTTTTTGGCGTCCATCATCCAATCACCTCTCACTTAATCATCAGTATTTCCCGAATGTCTTCTTCTGTCAAGGCGGCCAGGGAGTCCTGCCCTGAATGGATGATTTCATCGATCAAGTTCTTTTTGCGCTCTTGCAAGTCGCTGATTTTCTCTTCGATCGTCCCTTTGGCGAGCATGCGGATGACCTGCACTTCATTCTGCTGGCCCATTCGGTGCGCCCGGTCCGCTGCCTGCTGTTCGACTGCGGGATTCCACCACAGGTCGTAAAGGATGACCGTATCCGCACCGGTCAAGTTCAAGCCCGTCCCTCCGGCTTTCAATGAAATCAAAAACAGATTGCCTTCTCCGTCATTGAAACGGTCGCATAATTCCACCCGCTCAATTGGCGGCGTCTGGCCGTCTAAATAAAAGTAAGGGATGGCATGCTTGTTGAGATTCCTGCCGATCAACCCGAGCATTTGTGTAAACTGCGAGAAAATCAGGACGCGGCGTCCCGCAAGCCGGCTTTCCTCTATTATTTCCATCAATTGATCGAATTTGGCAGAGCCGCCGTCGTAGCCTTCGACAAACAGCGCGGGGTGGCAGCAAATTTGGCGCAGACGCGTCAAGCCGGCCAGAATCTTGATGCGGTTTTTCCGCAAACTGCCTTTTGCCAGATGCTTCAACGCATCTTGCTTTAATTCCGCTAAATAAGCGGCGTATAATTTTTTCTGCTGCGGCTGGAGTTCGGAATATTGGGTGGTCTCCACTTTTTCCGGCAGCTCCGCGAGCACTTCTTTTTTGGTGCGCCGCAAAACGAACGGCCGGATGCGCTTCGCGACATTGTCCCGCCGCAATTCGCTGAAAGCTCGGCGGTTCGGCAGCAATTCCGGAAAGACGACACGGAAAATCGACCATAATTCATCGAGCGAGTTTTCGATCGGGGTGCCCGTCAGCGCGAAGCGGTATTTCGCCTGGATGGCGCCTGCCGCTTTCGCCGTCTGAGTCACCGGATTTTTGAAAGCCTGCGCCTCATCGAAAAATACGGTATGGAATTGCTTGTCACGGTACAAGTGGCCGTCCATCCGCAGCGAAGGATACGACGTGATGACCAGGTCGCAATCCGAAACGTCCTTCAGCTTTAACGCACGTGTGGCACTTGTGCCGTCGATGATGCGCGCGTTGACTTCTGGGGCGAATTTCTTCAGTTCGTTCAGCCAATTATACGTCAGCGACGAAGGCGAAACGACCAGCACAGGCAGTTTGCGCGCCCTCACTTCCGGCAGCACCGAGACAATGAATGCAATGCTCTGCAGCGTTTTGCCGAGCCCCATATCATCTGCCAATATGCCGCCGAAGCGGTATTGCGCCAATAGCTTCAGCCAGTGGAAACCGGCTTTTTGGTAATCGCGAAGCACCGGCTGCAGCGATTCCGGCACAGCCGCTTCCAAAGCGTCCGGATTCCCCAGGTTTTTCATGAGCTTCGCGAATTCTTCTCCCGGTTCCGCGATCCCGCCTTTTTCAAGTCCTTCTGCCAATCGCATGCCCTGCAGCAGCGGCACACGGATTTCCTCTTCTTCCAGATCTTCTGCGTTGAGGTCCATTTCTTCCATGAATTCATGCAGCGCCCAGAATTCCGGCGTTTCCAGCGACATCAGCGTCCCCGTTGGCACACGGTAATACTTGCGCTTTTCCTGGATCGCTTTCATGAGCTGCTGAATTTCCGATTCCGGAATCCCCTTCAAGTCGAAGCGGAATGCCAGCCAATCGGTCCGTTCTTTTATTTCAATGCGCATTTTCGGTATGTTCGGCGCTTTTTGCACACGCAGCTTGACTGCCGTCGTCGCAAAAATTTTTGCCAGTTCTTCCAGCTCGTGCACCGTGTGGTAAAGAAACTCGTATTCCGCCTCTTCATCCTGCATGAAAAAACCGCCGGGCGTCTGGATGAACAAGCTGTCAGCCATGATTTTCATGATGCGCTGTTCGATATCAAAACGGCGCCTTACGCCAGGAATCGAGCGGTATTCATGCTCCTGCTCCTCGCACGGATTGACGATGAACTGGCCGTATTGGAATTCGATGCCGGCCAATAGCCGGTTGCTGACCCGGTCGAGAAACACTTTTGCCGTCAACGGCGTTTCTTTCAAGGTTTTCGAAACCGGATCCGCTAGATCGACTTGCCCAAGCCGCATCAAGCCTGGAACCGCGTGCTCCATGAAATGGTTGAGCTGCTGTGAGGAAATATCCATGTGCTGCAGCCCTTCGCCGCTGAGCATTTCTTTCAACTCAGCAAGCCGGATGCAGTCTTCCTCCGCCAGCTTGAACAAGTGCCCATCGGCCAAAGCGCAGCTGTATGCCCGGAAGACCTGGATTTCTTCAAGCCCGCTGACTTCCAATCTGTAGCCGTCGCCTGACCGGTCCACTTCAAACGACAGCGGCAGCCGGTCGCCGTAGCGGAGCCCGGTGTAGCTGCGGCCATTTTGCAGGAACTTTACAGCCGGAGCTGCTTCGATCAATGGCAGCAGCAATTCCCATGCAGCTGCGGAAATCAATAAAGTCCTTTCTTCGGTTAAAGGTCCAAGCGGCTGGCTTTTCAAGAGAAAACGCAGCACCGCATCGGTTTCACGCGTGAAGTTATGGCGTTCGGGATTGTAAATTGAACCCGGTGCAAATTCGGTGATTTTCCGTTGCCCGACATGCTGGAGAAAAGGCCATGGCTCCGCAATTTCCTGCAATGCCGCTCCTCCCGCTGCCAGGCGGATGCCAAAGCCGTTGCCTGCGTCCCCAAGCGGCACCGGCACGCACGTGAATTCGACATTGAGCGTCTGCCGCGCATCGAAATGCAGTTGTTTTCCGCTCGGTCGTTTGGGCTGGTTATCGAATAAACCCAGCATGCGGTCTGCCAGCGGCTGTTCCGCTTGCTGCCGTTCCTCGAGCGCGAGAAGCGCTGCTGCAATGTGCTGGCAATACGTTTTAACGAAACCGACCGGCGGACAGCTGCAGGATGCATTTATCGTTCCATCCGAAGCCGGCTGTACCGTGACAGTGAAAACTTCTCCGCTGTAAACGCGCGCTTCGGCACGCTCATCCGTTTGCGGAAGGAGCTCCACTTTTCCAGCCAGAAAATACGTCTTCCCTTTTTTATAAGCGGCATCGCCGCATAATTTTTTTATGACTCTGTCATTCAACGAAAAATTCATGGTTTTGCCCCTTTGCCGTCCATCTCTTGTATTCTCCATTATCGCTAAAAACGTTCTTTCTGTACAATGGACAGCCTGTTTCAGCTAGTAGACTTTATTAAATGGTCAGTGCTGTTTCACGTGGAACAAAACAACTTCTAACAATGAAACAAAAAAGATGACCCCAGGCATGATGCCAGAATCATCTTATGGCAACAGATAGCTACTATATAAGTTGAACGCATATTTTATAAATTTCGATATTCCGCAAAGCAGTTTTACAGCGATGCATGGACAAAAAAATTGTCTTTGCTCTTCCCAGGGCGGTAAGCAAAATATAAATTCTTTTGCTCAACCTGATTCAGATCCCAACTAAAAGTCCTCTAGTTACAAAAAAAGACTGGATGCCCGCTTGCCCGCATCCAGTCTTTTTCGTTGTTGCACGATTTTTCCGCCTCTTGGGAACCATGCAAGTAAAACCTGAACCCATTTTTCATTCCAATTCTTGTACTGCATAAGAAACCATTTCATAGCGCGGTCCTACACGAACCACGGTGAATGTTAAGCGGAGATCATTCCGATCCGCCAAATGCTGGATGGAATCATTTCCTTGATACAGGTTTATCGCATAATAATCATTTCCGACTTTCACTTCGATGACGCGGCCGTCTGCCAATCCGAACGGTTCTTCTGTGGTGATTTCCAATACTTCACCCGAGATTTTAAGCTTTTGAAGTATTTGCAATGTACCACTTGGCAAAGTAATGGTGTTGCCGAATTTGTTTTGCAGCGTGTACTTGGTGTCGCCTGACTTCACGGTGTACGAGGCAGAAGTTCGGTGTATGACCCCCGTGTCCGGATAAAGCGTCAAAATTTGCCCGATTTTTATGATGTCTGATGTTAAGTTGTTCAATCTCTTGATGCTGTCGATTGAAACACCGGTCCGTTTCGAGATGGAATACAAGGTATCTCCTTTTACCACGCGATAATTTCTGTCATCCAGATTTTCCTGGTTTCCAGACCACGGCTGGTCTTTGGGCGGAATTGCGATTTTTTGCCCGACGATTATTTTGGTGCTTGTGGTGAAGTTCGCTGCCATCAGCTGTTCAACCACCAACCCGTATTTTTTTGCAATGCTGTAGAACGTGTCGCCTTTTTTGACAATGTAATAACTGGCCACTTCCGTCGCTGCACTTGGTGCACTTACTGGGCCAACAAGTGCAGCGGACGAGACTAACGCAAACGACAAAAGGATTTTTGCTATTCGCTTCTGTCCGCTGGACGAGCGCGGCTCTTTCTTTTTGCTCTGAGGAACGGGTTTCAAACTGAACTTTTCCATCTTACTCCCCTGCTTTCCGGTTTTATTTTACTGCCATCACCCCTTAAATTCCCGTTAACGAAAATTAATAATCATTTTTTTGTTATTTTTCTGATAATATTACAAATTCTTAATCGAATGACACTGAGTGCCGTTCCAAAGAGGAGCACAAAATACCTCAATAAAATAAATAGCCACTCCTGAAAATGGTGATTTTCCAGGAGTGGCATTGGATAACGTATTAAGTGCCGTGCAGGGCAAAGTTTTATTCTTAGGCGGGTGGAATTATTCAGCCACCGAACGCAGCAATTTAATCAACGGTGCTTTTGTTTCGAAACCGATCCCTGGAACGTCAGGCAACCCGACATAGCCATCGACAACCGGAATATCATCGGCAAATCCACCGAATGGTTGAAAGATTCCCGGATAAGACTCATTGCCGCCCAGACCCAATCCTGCTGCAATGTTCAGCGACAATTGATGCCCGCCATGCGGAATGCAGCGGCGTGAAGACCAGCCATGTTCTTTTAGCATATCCAATATTCTCATATACTCCACAAGCCCATAACTTAACGCACAGTCAAATTGCAGGTAATCCCGATCGGGCCTCATTCCCCCGTAGCGGATGAGGTTGCGGGCATCCTGCATGGAAAACAGGTTTTCCCCCGTTGCCATCGGGTTTTTATAATGCTTGGCAAGCTCCGCTTGAAGCTCGTAGTCCAGCGGATCTCCTACTTCTTCATACCAAAACAAATTATAAGGCTCCAGCTTTTCGGCATATTGAATTGCCGTCTCCAAATCAAAGCGGCCATTCACATCCACCGCCAGCGATTGGCCGGATGGCACCACTTCCAGCACGGCTTCAATTCGCCGAAGATCTTCTTCTAAACCGTTCCCGATTTTCATCTTCACGACGGAATACCCGAGGCCAAGATAGCCTTTCATCTCTTCCTGCAGCATTTTATCGTCTTTTCCTGGCTGATAATAGCCGCCTGCCGCATATACAAATACTTTATCGTCCGGCTTTCCATCGCCATAACGGTCGGCCAGCAATTGATAAAGAGGCTTTTCTTCAATTTTTGCAATAAGGTCCCAAACTGCCATATCAAGCGTCCCCACCGCAACCGACCGTTCCCCATGGCCGCCTGGTTTTTCGCCCGTCATCAAAATATCCCAGATTTTGTGAGCATCAAAATTTGAGCCTTCATCATTTAGAATGTCATTTGTTTCCGCTTCTAATAAACGCGGGATAAATCTTTCGTGGAGAAGTCCGCTTGGCGCATAGCGGCCATTCGAATTGAAACCATAGCCGACAACCCTTTTGCCATTTTTAAATACATCCGTGACGATTGCTACGACCGACACATTCATTTTCGAAAAATCAATATACGCATTTCTGATGCTCGATTTAATCGGCACGGCTTTTTCTTTGATATCAATGATCTTCATCTTAAAACCTCCCATTTCGAATGATTGTCTATTTTAAGAATAATTAATAAATTTATTAATGTCAATATAAAGAGATAAATTAATGAAAATAGAGAAAATAGCTTATTAATAAATTTTTTAAAAAGGCATATAAAAAGACGCTTCTGGTTAAGAAGCGTCTCAGACTGTAGACAGAGTCTACTCAAAATGAATAACTATGTATGCCACAACCGTTCTGGCCACTTCGCTTTCCGTGGGCTCAGCTTCAGCCTCCTCGTCACTGACGTTCCTGCGGGGTCTTCAGCTTTCGCTGTCCCACAGGAGTCTTCGTGGCCAGACCGGTTGTTAACATGAGGCGCAAATTAGAGAGAGTAACCAACGAATCCATTTTTCGTGAGCCACCTCTCAAGGATTCGGAGAGGAATGCGGCGAAGGGCAAATATATGCTCCTGCATCGCTGCGCTAGCTTCGTCGCAAAGATCATGTCCGAACTTCTTTCGGACACGATCTTTCCTGCGGAAGAACGA
>NZ_JASDCW010000060.1:0-3701 GCF_030407685.1 Planococcus sp. APC 3906
TTAATCATAAAAAGTGGTAAAATATTAACAATAACTAATTCGCTACTCAAGAGCTAAAGGAGTCGAAAACATGACAGTATTTCCTAAAGATGAAGATGGACAAGTATTAAAAATGTTATATAAACAAGGTGTTGATTTTAAAGAACCACAAAAGGTTAATTTTGTGGTTGCAGTTCCAGATCAAAAGAACGGTAAAGCTGTTTTAGAAACTTTAAGAAGTGATGGATTTACTAGTGAATTAGAACAAGATGAGGAAACTGAAGAATGGACTTGTTATTGTTTTATAACAATGCTTTTAAATTACGAAGAGATAATTGATATACAAAAACGACTTGACGAATTAAGTAAACCCTATGATGGATACACAGAGGGATGGGGACTCATGGTTAACTAAACAAAAGGTTTAGAAAAAAGTAGTTAGGTAGGGAGCCCATAAAGCCAAAGCTTTAGTTTATGGAGCTAAATGACTGACATGAGCCCGGTGTATTACCAAGTTCATGCCAGTCATTTTTTGTTTGATGCGCTCATTGTTGTAATAGATAATGAAAATAGTATCGACAATCCTCTATTTACTAAAATTTCACGCATACTTGAAATTTACAATTGTACTATGATTGCATAACAACTAGTGGGATTTCGGGAAATGCAATTTACATAATAAAAGAAAAATTGTGTTAAAATGGTTCTTTATATAGGATTAGTTCAAAAATAGCCATTTTTTAGGTTGAAATAGTTCGGTTAATATTATCTTTATTAATATATTAAAAGAACGGAGGACAATAATGGATGAATTCAGATTGACTGATGCCCCGTAATCCCACAGATAAAAAATAATGGAGCCGTATTCGTCAATCATTGTGACGGCTTTTTATGGTTTTCACCCTAGTTTGAAGGGTATTGGCATAGAAGAGAGTAAAGTCGATTAAATGTCTTTAGTATAGGAAGGAAGTGAGCAACAATTGACTTATCTTTTATTATTGGTAGGATTTGCTCTTTTAGTTAAGGGAGCTGATTATTTTGTGGAAGGCGCTTCAAAAATAGCGCAAAGCTTGAGGGTGTCGCCTTTATTGATCGGCTTGACGATTGTCGCATTCGGTACAAGCGCGCCGGAAGCGTCGGTCAGTTTTATCGCAGCGTTCGAAGGAAACAGTGATGTGGCGATCGGGAACGTCGTCGGCAGTAACATCTTCAACATCACTTTCATCTTAGGGGTGACAGCCCTCGTTTTCCCTCTGCTGGTCCAGAGTGAGACGATCCGGAAAGAAATTCCCTTCGCCTTACTGGGCTCCGTTGCCTTGCTGCTGCTCATCAGCGACATTCAACTTCAGGCGTTGGACAGCAATCTCATCACAAGAACAGAAGGCATTATGCTGCTGCTATTCTTCGCGGTTTTCCTTTACTATATCTTCGAAGTGGCAAGGAAAGATCGCCTGAACACAGAAGAAAATCCCGTTGACTCGGCGAACATATCCAAGTTGAAAAACTCGCTCTTAACAATCGGCGGACTTGCCGGCATCGTGTTCGGCGGCACCCTCGTCGTCGACAACAGTATCGAGATCGCTCTTGCACTCGGTATGAGCGAGACTTTGGTCGGCTTAACGATAGTTGCCGTAGGTACTTCGCTTCCTGAGCTCGTCACCTCTGTAACCGCAGCTTTGAAGAAGCAGGTGGACATTGCTCTGGGGAATATCATCGGCAGTAATATCTTCAACATTTTCTTCATCTTAGGAACCTCAGCAGCCATCAGTCCTTTAACTGTCGATTCGAAGATATTTTCGGATGTATGGCTGATGATCGGTGTGACAGTCCTTGTGATAATCCTTGCGAGAACCAAGTACAAGATTTCAAGGATCGAAGGTTCGGTTTTAGCCGTCATTTATATCGTTTATGTCGTTTATATTATTTTGAGAAATTAAACGGCAGAGTTATAGATAGGGGCTGTCCCAAAAGGTCGTGAAAATGACTTTCAGGGGCTGTCCCTTTTTACATTCAAATGATAATGGATTCACCATGCATTTAATTTAAAGAAATGAAAGTGCGTGTGACAGAGGGAGGATTCGAATAAAACCGATTCACTTTTGACATAATGTCTATCGCAATTTAAAGTTTAATTAGACATCATTATATTCACTGGATAATATTTATCTAATGAAATCTGGTGAGAGTAAACGATCCTGGAGACTGGAAATGCATTTCTCCAGTTCTTTATTATCTGAAGGGAGAAATGGATATCACTTTTGGTCCTCGCATTTTTAAAACTGGCGTAGCAGTTATAATTGCCATATACATATGTGGATTTTTCGGATTGGACAACATTGCGTTTGCAGCTGTTGCAGCTATTTTAGCTGTACAGCCATCGCTATACCGGACTTGGAAGCACTTGCCTGATCAATTGATCACAAATACGCTGGGTGCATCCATCTCGTTGTTTTTCATCTATTTTTTAGGCGAAAATCCTATCACCATCGGTTTAGTTATCATGATCATGATTTCATTAAGCTTGAAATTAAAAATGGATAGCACAATTCCGCTAACTCTTGTAACGGTAGCTGCGATCATGACTTCCGGTGCAGGTGAGGATTTGTACTTTGCCCTGGAAAGATTTTCGGTTATTTTAATAGGAACGATTTCTGCTATATTAGTTAATCTCGTTGTTTTTCCACCGAAATATAAAAAGAGCTTTTCAACTAACATCCACTCAGCTTTTCAGCAAATGTCATTATTATTAAGGACTGCAATTTCAAATGAGCTGACAGAAGGTTCCTATCAGGATCTTTCCCGTAACTTTAAGAAAGAACTTGAAAACTTAGTGGAGCAATTCAAATTGTTTGATGAGGAAAGAATCAAGTTCGGAAAATCACGAACAAAGCAATTGAATGACAGGGAAATGATTGTTTTCAGGCAGATGCTGAAGACATTAGAAGAAGGGAATCAGCTTCTCGAAAAAATTGATGACCACTACTTTCAGAGTAAGTCTGAAAAAAGCGTCAATCAGTTATTTGATCAGTACCTGGAAGAATTGATTAAATATCACGAGTATCTATTTTTGAAATATCAAGGCAAGATCAAAGAATTTCAGCATTCAGACGCAGATATGTTAAACCGAAGAAACGAATTTTATGATTCAGTGCTTTCCCTGTCTAAAGAAAACCAGGAGAAAAACATTCGATTAATGATTGTAGCATCCGCTCTTTTTGACTATACATTCCATCTCCACCGCCTGGATCAGCTGCTGAACCAGTCGCAAAAATAAGGTAAATAATTTATTTAGTCCGGATTGAGTAAAAGGAATAATAAGGAGCAGTGCCAGGGAAGTTACTGGCGCTGCTCCTTTCTAATTTATCTTCCCCAACTCATCCAACAGCGCTCTCCGTTTCGGATACATGAACTGCAGCTCTTCAATCAACCCTGCCGCTGATTCTGTAAGATGTTCCACAAACTCCCGCTCAAAATAATCAAGCCCGCGGTTATAAAGCTTCGCCGGCACCTGTTTTTTCAGATTGCTTAAGTTTATGAGAATTCCTCCTGGGTTGATGATAACGTGTTGAGGTGTGGGGTTGAATAGGGAGTTCTTTTGGGGAGGATGACGGTCTATAGGGAAGAAAATATCTTCTATTAGGTTGCGGCTGCATATGCGGGGGGCATTTCTGTGAATTTCATGTGTTTTTGAGGGGTTTAGGGTAGCTTTCTGCATAGGCGTG
>NZ_JASDCW010000061.1:0-3170 GCF_030407685.1 Planococcus sp. APC 3906
CGCTTTGTTTACTATTATATTAATGAAGCTATCATCAATGCTAATTGCATCTAAAATCGATTTGATTTCTAATCCTCAAGTTGAAGTATTATTTTATAAAAAATCTTTTTCAATATTGGCTAAATCCCTGTTCGTTTGAACATGAATAAAGTTAAACAAAGCTTCCGTTGAATCTTCATCAAGAACCTGTTTAAAGCTCTGTATTTTTCGCTCTGAACCTTTAAAATAAGTGCTCTCATATGCTGGATTGTTATAGATGTTAAAATACTCATGATAGTCCATTACAGCGATTTGATTTTCTACCTGAATCAGCAATGAATTCCACTCTTTAATTTTCTTAGCGTAAAGAGGCTTTTTTATTGCAAGCGCTTGTTTTTCTTCAGTGGCGATTTGGGAAATGAAAGTTTCGATTTCATGCTTGTGTTTATTTAGCTGAATTCTGTTTAAATTATCGAGCTTGCTTAAGGTATTCTTTTTGTAAGCTTTAATATCCATTTTTTCAAAATGGTCATTGTCATTTTCAACTTTATTCGCTAATTTTTTTGCTTGACGCTCTTTAGATTTTTCTGCTTGGCGTTCTTTGATTTTTCTTAATTCTAATTCAATCTTAGGAATTGCATCAACAATTAATTCTTTATTTTCATATGCAAGTTTAGCTACTTTAGGACCATATGTTTTCACTGTATCGACTACTGAGTTAACCGGTATTTTAGCCATTTGAATCCTCCTGTGTATTAGAATTAGAGAAACTCCTCTAACAAATAATGAAAAACTTAAAACATTAACTTTATCTTACTACTAAATGGAAAAAATATTCATATTTTATATTTGATGATTACAAAATGAAGCGATTTAAATAATTCTAAGTTAAACTAGAAACTAAATTTATCCATACCATTAAAAGTTTTCATTCCATTATGCAAGGAGGCCAACCATGAACATCGGCATCATCGGCACAGGCAACATCGCCACATATTTGCTCGAACAGATAAACGTGAATCACTTAGCTACCGGTAAGGTCACAGCCGTTTTCGGACGCAACCAAGAAGTGGGCCAGCGCTTGAGCAAACAGTTCAACGTCGATTTCCACATGGACATCCAAGTATTCTTGCAAACGCCGCTCGATATCGTCGTAGAGGCAGCGACTGTGGAAGCGGCTGTCCTCTACGTAAAAGATGTCGTCGCACACAAGAAAGACCTCGTCGTCAGCAGCATCGGCGTCTTCAAAGATGTCGCTTTTTTGGAGGAAGTCAAAGCTTTAGCAGAGTCCGGCGGCACGCACATCTTCCTGCCATCCGGTGCGATTGGCGGACTCGACGTCTTGCAGTCGGCAAAAGCGGCGAGCGGCTTGGAGCGTGTGCAGATCACGACACGGAAATCGCCTCAATCGCTCGGGATTGAGGCGGACGAGGAAAAGGTGATCTTCGAAGGATCGGCGTTTGAAGCCGTCGAAAAATTCCCAAAGAACGTCAATGTGGCTTTGGTGCTCGCAATTGCGGGAATCGGGGTCGAAAAGACGGAAGTGCGCGTCATCGTTGACCCGGCGATCGAGCGGAATACCCATACGATCGAAGCGGAAGGGGATTTCGGCAGGATGCAGCTGCAAGTCGAAAACAAGCCGATGCCGAATAACCCGAAGACGAGCCTGCTTGCTGCCTTGAGCATCCTCGCTGTGCTGCAGAACAAAGACCGCGCGCTGCGGATCGGCAATTGAATAACTACAAAAATAACCGCCTCTCCGTTTTTCGGAAGGGCGGTTTTTTCATTACCGGTATTGGTTTTTGACTAACTCGAGCAGTCCGGTTTTATTCAAATACGGCTCTGGCGCAAGGAACGTCACGGTGACGACGCCCGGATGGCGGCCGATTTCGATGGCACCGGTTATGGTGGCGCGGTTCATGATTTCGGGCACCGATGCGCCGAAAAAGTCAGCGGCGCGCTGCAGGCCGTTTTCTGTGGCGTCGTTCAAGTTCGGACCGGAGCCGATAAAGGACACCGGATACGATTCTTCAATCTTGGCAACGTTCCAGTTATCGGCGATTTGCTGCGCCGATTGGCGTTCTTCTGCGCTGAATGGCTTCGCTGTGTAGGGCAGGTCTTCGACATTCGGCAGCAAGATCGGCCCTTGGATGTTCAAGCCCTTCAAGACATGGACCTGAAGGTGGGCAATGCCGGAAACGTCGGTCGTGTGGCCGGCGATTTCGCCGTCGCCTTGCATGGCGTGCATGTCGCCAAGGTAAATGCCGCCGCCCGGAACTTTCACCGGACAGATCAAGATGGCGCCAGTGCGCACGCGGTTGACGTCCAAATGGCCGTCCGTGCGGTGCGTTTCCAATTCTTCCTGTGTGCTTGTGTAATCATGCGGTGCGCCGACAAGGAACGAACCGAAATCGCCGGCGTTATGGGAATCCGGCGTTGGCCGCGATGGCGTCGTGCCAAGCTGACCGAGGAACGGGCGCATGCGGGCCATGGTGCCGACCAAATCATGCGGCGCAAACGTCACGACCGGATTTTGGACAGATGCTTCCGGCGTGTTCATGTAAAAGCGCCCGGCTTCTGCAATCGTTTCGGCTGCTCCTTGCGGCAAGGTCAGGCCGACGTCTCCTTTTTCGCCAAAAAACATCGTGTATCCATTGGTGAAGATGAACGGTGTGGCGTCCGCTCCACAGGTTTTGCAGCGGATCGCTTCAGGGCCGATGCCTTTGATGACGGTTTCCGGATTCTTCGTGCCGCATTGCGGGCATTTCGCTGCAACAAAGCCATCGCCGTCGCATCGGTCTGTGAGCATTTGGTCATTGCCGGAAGCAGTCGCTTGGGAAGTGACTGTGATTGACTGGATACGGATTGCGATTGCATCGCCCGGTTCTGCGCCTTCGACGTAAACCGGCTTGGTCACTTCATGTCCGCCTTTGATGCTCGGCGTAATCATCGGCCCCCAACAGCCCGGTGCGGTGTTGGCGATAATCGAGCCGCCGTCTTTCACCGGCCCCAGCATTTCTTTGTTCGGGTCCAAAATGCCATCGACGAAATGATTGACGAATAAGGTTTCAACTGCCGTTTTGTTCACGATATTCCTCCTCAAGGTTTTATTTGTCAGACTAATCAAATTATATCGCTTGCAGAAGCCATTCACAATTGTCCGGCTCTTCGCGGACCATCAAAGTATTTAA
>NZ_JASDCW010000062.1:0-2527 GCF_030407685.1 Planococcus sp. APC 3906
CTCCGCGTTCTGCTGATACGTCAAGCAATAGATGCAAAAAGCCTGGTTGGTGTTGTCAAACGGCGGCGGCAGCAACCCCCGCAAGATCTTCCGGTCCAAAAAGGGCGGAGCGGGGAGCGCATCCTCCCAGTAGAGGGGGAACGAACTGTATGGATACTGTTCCAGCCGCTCCACCATAGGCACCTTCGTCTGGATCGGATTGCGGTGGATGTAAGAGCTGACCACAAGCAGACCGAGCCGGGAATCGACTTCCTTCGCAAAATAGCGCTTCTGGTAGATGCGGCCGACATGGCGGTAGCGCTTGGCATAGGATGCGCTGTACCGCCGGTTGATAAGGCTCATGATCTTATGGAGCGGATCCCGCTCCGCTTTGATCAGCAAATGAGGAAATCGCGCCCCTGTGTCGAACACAATTCCAAATATACAGCAATACTGCATGAGGAATCCGCTGAAACCAGTAAATGAACAGATTCCTTTTGCATGTTTATGGCGAATAGCAAGTAGTCATAATTGCGCCGTACACAGGGACGAAATGGGAAACTACTGGAAAACTGTTCTGGGAAACGATCGCATTAAAAGCCATTCACGGCATTATTTACTTGCCAAAAGAACGGTAGAAATATGGTATTCTTGAAAACGCGCCACTGTGTCGAACACAATTCCAGATATACAGGAATACTGCATGAGGAATCCGCTGAAACCAGTAAATGGGCGGGTTCCTTTTGCATGTTTATGGCGAAGAGCAAGTAGTCATAATTGCGCCGTACACAGGGACAAAATGGGGAACTACTGGAAAACTGTTCTGGCAAACGCTCGTATCAAAAGCCATTCAGGGCATTATTTACTTGCCAAAAGAACGGTGGAAATATGGTATTCTAAAAGCAATGTAGATGAAAAGTGAGGTACATCGTATGAAAAGAATGAAAGAGAATCCGGACTTCATTCCTTGTATACCTGTCGAAGGAGACGAAATGCTGGGTGGTTTCCCGTTCAACTGGAATATCACCCGGGCCACCGAGTGGATTGACCAGAACCCGGAGCAAGTCGAATTATCCGTAGTGCAAGTCGGTCCGTCGAGTCCATGGGCAGATTCAGCGAACTTGGACGAGGCGTATATCCCGCAAGCAGATTTGGCCAAACCCGTCATCCTGGTCAGGATGCGTCCGGAATTTTTCAGGTTGATCGATGGCAATCATCGGGTAGCCAAAGCCAGGCGTCT
Source organism: Planococcus sp. APC 3906 (assembly GCF_030407685.1). NCBI lineage: Bacteria > Bacillati > Bacillota > Bacilli > Caryophanales > Caryophanaceae > Planococcus > Planococcus sp. APC 3906. The sequence goes on from NZ_JASDCW010000062.1 coordinate 1,220, forward strand.
GGGCGTAGCCGAGCTGCCCGCCTATTACCTGACACAGGAGCAGCACCGGCAGTTCTTCACTTCGGCAGATATGCAAAACCGGTATGTGGAGTATTGGAATGATAAGCTGAAGGCATTTAAGAGAGACAAAGGCCGTTGGGGCGTTGTTGGGGACTTTCAGGTTTGATCTAACTGAATATTGCATAGTGAAAGAGCCACGTATGCGTAAAATCAAACCATCATTTGCGGAAGAGAGAGCCACCGTTTGCGGAGTAGAGAGCTACAAACACATTTTCACGATAAATACCTCCGGTATACTTTAGGGGCATGCTTAAACGCATGACACCCAAGTAGAAGGAGGATTTTTTTATGGTCAATTATCGGAAGATACTGGGGATGGAGTTTGATGGCATCAGCCAGAGGACGATCAGTTCCAGTACCGGCCACTCGCGAAATACAATCGCGGAAGTGGTACACCGGGCTAAAGAAAGAGGGTTAAAGGGGTTAGAGGATTCCATGAATAATCAATGGCTTGGGACTTACTTGTTCCCTGAGAAACAAGCGATTGAAAAAGGATACTGCCCGGTTGATTTTGAGTGGGTTCACAAAGAGCTTCAAAAGAAAAATGTCACCCTGACACTCCTGCACCACGAATATGCAAGTTCAGCTAGAGAAGATGGAAAAGTCCCTTATGCCTATCGAACATTCGCTGAAAAATATGGTAATTTCGCAAAGAAGCATAAGCTGACCATGCCAATCCGAAGAAAGCCGGGCGAGGTCTTAGAGGTGGACTGGGCAGGAACGACCCTTAAGATCATGGATAATTCGACTGGCGAGAATATACCAGCGTATGTGTTCATCGCAACGCTTCCCTACAGTCAGTTGAGTTATGTGGAGGCATTTCTTGATATGAAATCCACTTCTTGGCTGCGTGCACATATTCATGCATTCGAATATTTTGGGGGCGTTCCGGAGGTCTTGGTACCTGATAACTTGAAGACGGGCGTCACAAAGCCCCACCGGGGCGATCCGATAATCAATGAAGCTTACCGGGAATTAGCCGATTACTACCGGGCGGTTGTCGTGCCCAGTCGCGTCAGAAAGCCGAAAGACAAGGCGAGCGTAGAAGGAACTGTCGGATACATCTCGAGGCAGATCATCGCATCCTTACGAAACTACCAGTGTTTTCATCTCGAGGATTTGAATGCGCGGATCTTTGAAAAACTGGAAGAAATCAATACGACGAACTTTCAAAAGCGCGAGGGTTCTCGGTTTAAAGTGTTTGAAGAAGAGGAGAAGAACCACCTTCACCCTCTGCCTCTCACACGG
>NZ_JASDCW010000063.1:0-2443 GCF_030407685.1 Planococcus sp. APC 3906
TGTCGCCACGCTTCCACTCCGAACCTATCTACCTCATCGTCTTTGAGGGATCTTACTTGCTTGCGCAATGGGAAATCTCATCTTGAGGGGGGCTTCGTGCTTAGATGCTTTCAGCACTTATCCCGGCCACACATAGCTACCCAGCGATGCCCCTGGCGGAACAACTGGTACACCAGCGGTGTGTCCATCCCGGTCCTCTCGTACTAAGGACAGCTCCTCTCAAATTTCCTGCGCCCGCGACGGATAGGGACCGAACTGTCTCACGACGTTCTGAACCCAGCTCGCGTACCGCTTTAATGGGCGAACAGCCCAACCCTTGGGACCGACTACAGCCCCAGGATGCGATGAGCCGACATCGAGGTGCCAAACCTCCCCGTCGATGTGAACTCTTGGGGGAGATAAGCCTGTTATCCCCGGGGTAGCTTTTATCCGTTGAGCGATGGCCCTTCCATGCGGAACCACCGGATCACTAAGCCCGTCTTTCGACCCTGCTCGACCTGTACGTCTCGCAGTCAAGCTCCCTTCTGCCTTTACACTCTGCGAATGATTTCCAACCATTCTGAGGGAACCTTTGGGCGCCTCCGTTACTCTTTAGGAGGCGACCGCCCCAGTCAAACTGCCCGCCTGACACTGTCTCCCGCCCCGATCAGGGGCGTGGGTTAGAATTTCAATACAACCAGGGTAGTATCCCACCGACGCCTCCTCCGAAGCTGGCGCTCCGGGATCTCTGGCTCCTACCTATCCTGTACAAGTTGCACCAAAATTCAATATCAGGCTACAGTAAAGCTCCACGGGGTCTTTCCGTCCTGTCGCGGGTAACCTGCATCTTCACAGGTACTATAATTTCACCGAGTCTCTCGTTGAGACAGTGCCCAGATCGTTACGCCTTTCGTGCGGGTCGGAACTTACCCGACAAGGAATTTCGCTACCTTAGGACCGTTATAGTTACGGCCGCCGTTTACTGGGGCTTCAATTCGCACCTTCGCTTGCGCTAAGCACTCCTCTTAACCTTCCAGCACCGGGCAGGCGTCAGCCCCTATACGTCACCTTACGGTTTTGCAGAGACCTGTGTTTTTGCTAAACAGTCGCCTGGGCCTATTCACTGCGGCTCTCTCGGGCTATACACCCTACCAGAGCACCCCTTCTCCCGAAGTTACGGGGTCATTTTGCCGAGTTCCTTAACGAGAGTTCACTCGCTCACCTTAGAATTCTCTTCTCGCCTACCTGTGTCGGTTTGCGGTACGGGCACCTCCCGCCTCGCTAGAGGCTTTTCTTGGCAGTGTGAAATCAGGGACTCCAGGGCGCAATGCCCCTTGCCATCACAGCTCAGCGTGTATGAAAATGGGATTTGCCTCATTTTCCGCCTCACTGCTTGGACGCGCACAACCAACGGCGCGCTCACCTTATCCTTCTGCGTCCCCCCATTGCTCAAACGGCGGGGAGGTGGTACAGGAATATCAACCTGTTGTCCATCGTCTACGCCTATCGGCCTCGACTTAGGTCCCGACTGACCCTGAGCGGACGAGCCTTCCTCAGGAAACCTTAGGCATTCGGTGGACGGGATTCTCACCCGTCTTTCGTTACTCATACCGGCATTCTCACTTCTAAGCGCTCCACCAGTCCTTCCGGTCCAGCTTCGACGCCCTTAGAACGCTCTCCTACCACGGATCCCATACGGGATCCATCCACAGCTTCGGTAATCCGTTTAGCCCCGGTACATTTTCGGCGCAGTGTCACTCGACCAGTGAGCTATTACGCACTCTTTAAATGATGGCTGCTTCTAAGCCAACATCCTGGTTGTCTAAGCAACGCCACATCCTTTTCCACTTAACGGATATTTGGGGACCTTAGCTGGTGGTCTGGGCTGTTTCCCTCTTGACTACGGATCTTATCACTCGCAGTCTGACTCCCAAGCATAAATCACTGGCATTCGGAGTTTGTCTGAATTCGGTAACCCGGGATGGGCCCCTAGTCCAAACAGTGCTCTACCTCCAGGATTCTCAATCTTGAGGCTAGCCCTAAAGCTATTTCGGAGAGAACCAGCTATCTCCAGGTTCGATTGGAATTTCTCCGCTACCCACACCTCATCCCCGCACTTTTCAACGTGCGTGGGTTCGGGCCTCCAGTAAGTGTTACCTTACCTTCACCCTGGACATGGGTAGATCACCTGGTTTCGGGTCTACAACTGCATACTCTGGCGCCCTATTCAGACTCGCTTTCGCTGCGGCTCCGCCTTCTCAGCTTAACCTTGCATGCAATCGTAACTCGCCGGTTCATTCTACAAAAGGCACGCCATCACCCATTAACGGGCTTTGACTATTTGTAGGCACGCGGTTTCAGGATCTATTTCACTCCCCTTCCGGGGTGCTTTTCACCTTTCCCTCACGGTACTGGTTCACTATCGGTCACTAGGTAGTATTTAGCCTTGGGAGATGGTCCTCCC
>NZ_JASDCW010000064.1:0-2173 GCF_030407685.1 Planococcus sp. APC 3906
TGTCACTGCCGGTGATAAAATACCCAATAACGCCGTTTTAAAATTCCCCATTTATCAAGGATAATCGACATATACCACGTTGCAGAGGAGTATGTGTCGATGTTGAAAATGGAGGAATTTTTTATGATTCGGGAACTGCACCAAAAGGGATGGTCTTTGACAGCCATTGCCGAAGAGACCGGTTTTGACCGGAAAACCATACGGAAATACATAAATGCTGAAAAGCTCCCTCGGAGCTCCAAGCGAGCGAAACGGGCAAGTAAATTAGATTCGTTTAAACCCTACTTACTTCAACGGATCCAGGAAGGCACCACTAATTGTGTGGTGTTACTCGAGGAGATCCGGGCGCAAGGGTTCGACGGGAAAAGTACTATCTTGAAAGATTTTGTGCAGCCGCATCGGAAACAGCCGAAGAAACAGGCGACCCGGCGCTTTGAGACGCCACCTGGCCAACAGGCACAGATGGATTGGGCAGAAGTCGGCTTATACGAAGTCGATGGACGCCTTCAAAAAATCTATGCGTTTTTAATGGTGCTGGGGTATTCGCGAATGAAGTACATCGAATTCACAACTGATATGAAATTGGAGACCTTGATGAAATGCCACATGAATGCCTTTGCCTATTTCAACGGCATTCCGAATCAAGTTCTCTACGACAATATGAAAACAGTTGTCATCCGGCATACACCGGTAGAAATCCGCTTCAATCAAAAGTTTGAAGACTTTCTCGCTTACTACGGCGTAACACCCAAAGCGTGCAAACCCTACCGCCCGCAAACAAAAGGGAAAGTTGAACGAACGGTCAATTACATGAAGCGAAACTTCTTTCAACGACGGCACGAACCCACGCTTGAAGCATTGAACCAGGATATGCGCAAATGGCTGGACCAGACCGCAAACAAGAAAAAGAATGAAACGACCCAGGAACCGCCGGTTCAGCGCTGGCAAAAGGAACAGTCTTTTCTGCAGGCTTGGGGGACGAAGGAGTTGTTCCCGACCACGCATTGGGAAATGCGCGAAGTCAGTCGCGATTGTTTCATCTCCTACTTAGGGAATAAGTATTCCGTTCCGTTTCGGTATGCCGGTCATCAAGTGAAAATCAAGGTGACGCTGGAGAAGCAATTGGAGATTTTTGATGAAGTGGAATGCATTGCGCAACACCCGATCCTTTCCGGTGAAACACGTACTCATGTCCGCTTTGAACATTACGAGGGGATGCAGGAGGCAAAAGAAAAAGAGCGAAAACGACAGAATCCCATCGGTTTGGCGACCCAGGACTCAACCGTTTCCACTCCTTGCGTTGAAGCACGTCCCCTCGCAGCTTACGCCGCCTTTGAAGGAGGTGATTTCGAATGAAATCTATCCTCGAAGAACGGCTGCATCAGCTGAACTGGTCGCATACGGCCAGTCAGCTCGATGATTTGGTCGAGAACGCTTCTACCCATAATGTATCATATTTCGACTTTTTACACACGGTCGTTTCGGGGGAATGGGAGCACCGGGAAGCCACCGAGTTGAACCGAAGGATTCACCGGGCAAAACTCCCTTACACCAAAACCATCCATGATTTTGATTTGGCATTCCAACCTAGTCTTAACGAGCAACGCATCAACGAAACACTGACCTGTCGGTACATTGCGAATGGTGAAAACCGGCTTCTCCTGGGACCGCCAGGTGTCGGCAAGACGCATCTTGCGATCGCTTTCGCATTAGAAGCTCTCACCCAAGGCTATAGTGTCCTGTTCCTCACCGCAGCCGATCTGGTCGCGGAGTGTCACAAGGCAGAAGCCAAAGGTACGGTTTCTCGCCTCATCAAGAAATGGACACGGCCGGATTTGATTGTCTTGGATGAGGTGGGCTACTTTCCGTTTGATGAGTTCTCAGCGAATATCTTTTTCCAAGTCATCTCGAAGAGATATGAGCACGGCGCGATGATTCTCACCTCGAACAAATCATTTATCGAATGGGGAAAGGTCTTCGGGGATGATGTCCTAGCTACAGCCATTCTCGACCGCCTGCTTCACCACTCTGTGACCTTTAACATCAAAGGTGATTCTTATCGCCTGAAGGAAAAGAAAAGAGCCGGAATTTATCCGGCTACCCCACCTGTAAAGTAGCTCAAGTGGGGAATTTTATTCCGGCTATAATGGGGAAAATTAAACCGGCGTTGACA
>NZ_JASDCW010000065.1:0-1808 GCF_030407685.1 Planococcus sp. APC 3906
TCCAGCGTTTAATGTGAATTAAGTCAAGCGCTGTCTATGTCGATTTTTGACAACACAAAGCCAAAGATCAACTGGAATAAAATTGAAATCGACAATCACAGAACGTTCTAAAGGCATTTTTCCACAACGCACAAAGTCTTGTTTATTGTCTCCACAGGGATACAACCTACTTCATACAATCTAAGGGAATTTACGTTTTATTCGTATTTGTGGAACAAGACCCATTCCGCTGGACTACGAGGTCAAAGTGCCTCAGGGGCTAAAGTCAATGTGGTCTGGCGTTCCAGAAAAATGCCATTCTTCCGTTGGCTAACCGGCAGGTTTACTTGTTCGCGCTGCTTCAGTTCAAAACATATCGATGAAAAAATAACGCTTGTTTTTCGTGAGTCCGCAGTTTACTGGCAATCACTTGTTGGAGGCTTTTGCCTCCGGGATCGGCCGGCTGGTACACTTGCTTCTTTTTCATCATGGCGAAAGCGATTCTCAGAAGCCTGTTCCCCAGAGCGATGAAAATCTGGCGCGGTTTTTTGCCTTTTGCTTTCAGCTCGTCCGCTTTTTTCCGCATCATCGGGTTTTGCCTATTCATAGACTTTCCAGCTCGATACACGGCGGCACGGAAATCAGCTCGCCCCTGTTTCGAAATTTGATGGGTCGTGGCTCTTTTGCCGCCTGATTGCCGGATAATGGGATTGGTTCCAGCCATCTTAATTAACTGCTCAGGGCGAGTGAAAAGTGTCAAATCGCCGATTTCGGCAGTCAATTCAGAGGCGGTGGTTACCCCCACCCCAGGAATGCTTAATAGAATTCCGCCATCGGTTTGAAGAAGAACTTGTTCCATCTCTTTTTTCAACAGCTCCACTTGTGCGGCCAGTAATTCCAGCTCATCGAGCTTCAAGTGTAAAATGAGAAGTTCCGCCTGCAGGCATTCTTTGGGCTTCGATACCGATTGATGTGCGAAACGGATTAGGCGCTCAATCGATTGGTCGCGTATTTTCAAGTTCTGTTCGATTGAAACCAGCCGTAATCCCTCTTCTCCCAACGCGAGAATATCTGAAGGGTGAGGGTAATGGCGCATCAAGTAAAGAGATGACTTGCAATCGAAGGTGGAGAAAATTTTCAGGTGAACCTGTTTTCCATCCACAAGCTCTACACTTCCTTGGTATTCCCGAAAGATATGATCCATATAAAGGCGGACGTAGTTGATGGTTTGCGAATGTGCATTAACTAGTGCCCGATGGGCGCGTGACAAGGTTTTGAGCTGAGCCAACAGTGGAATTGCTTTCTGGCTTGTCTGCCCACGACCATGCAAGATGGATTGGGTAATGGCCATCAAGTCCAGGTTGTCCGTTTTCGTGTAATTCAAGATGGTCGCTCGTTCTTGCGCTGTCGTCGCTGCGTTGATGATTCGGACGATAAACTTCTCCTGTTCACAAAGTCTGACAAGGTCTTCGTAATAATGGCCTGTCGTTTCAATGCCGACGACCACCTCCTCAAACCCGTAACCATCCTTAGCTTGGGTAACCTCCTTGATTAGTCGGGTAAATCCGGTGGAGGAGGCGTTAAATTCAAATGGTTTGATCAGGATATCGCCGTATACATTACAAATCATCGCAGTGTTCACAAACTTGGCCGCATCAATGGCGACGATGCATATCTTTCCCGCATTTTCCGCCCGCATCAAGCGGTTCCAATGACTTCCGTTGCTCCCCTGAATATGGTTAAATGAAGATAGAACCATTGTTTTCAGCTCCTTTTGGGTGGGTGGGTATTTCGGAAGTTCTGTGATTGGTACTTCTTGTATACCCAGA
>NZ_JASDCW010000066.1:0-1760 GCF_030407685.1 Planococcus sp. APC 3906
TTCTTATCATTAGTCAAGCACCTTTCTTATTTGTTTTCTCGAAGAACGGAATAATCAAGGGGTTTTAAATGGCTGCTTTCCGTTCCGGCACTCGCTTTCCGCGGGCACGGCCTCAGCCGCTTCACTCACTCTGTTCGCTCCAGGGTCTTCGGCTCGCGCTGTTCCCGCAGGAGTCGAGTGCCTGCACTTCAAGCAACTGATACGGGTAGATAGGGAGAAAATAGGCACACCAAATAAACCTCACGGTTCTTCTTTTTTTTGCCGGGGGTTGTGTGCTATATTGAAAGAGAAATGATTTTACGAAGCCTTGCCGGATTCGTAATGGTAAAGAAGACCGTGTTGGATAAGATGAAATGCGACTTTCAAGAACTTATTCACACAGGCAATTACCGCAACCTGATGGAGCTTTCCATTGGGTTGCTTTTTTAATTGGTCGTAATGATCGACAATGGTGTTCTGCGTCTTGGCCCGCAACGAGATCATGTTCATGACCATGTTGTAGAGAATTTTTCGCAGTCTTTTATTCCCGCGCTTATTGATACGGTCCTTATACTGGAGTTTGCCCGATTGATGGCGCCGAATGTCAATGCCGGTATAGGCGTTGATCTGCTTCGCATTCTGAAAGCGCTGGATATCTCCCAACTCCCCGATGAGTTGGACGGCAGTAGCGTCACCGATTCCCGGGAAAGATTTAAGTACCTGAAACTCCACTGTGTCTTTGGAGAGAGCCACCATTTGTTGGATGATCTCTTTTTTCTGTGTTCGCAATTCCAGGAGCCTTCTGGCAAAATTCGTTAGATGTTGGCACCGCACATCTTCCGGCCCGATGGCCGCGTAGGAGTTTCTAGCGGCAGTAAGGAGCTCGACCGCTTTCTTCTCTGCCTGTGCTTGAGATAAATTCTTGCGGGTCGCCTGGAGAATTTGGTCTCGCAGCGACTCGGATGATGCTCCGTCCAGACAAATTGGATGCGGAAAAAGCTGAACGATATTCAAGAAAAGAACGGAACTCTTTGTGAACACCGTTTCCAAGAGGGGAAAGCTCAACTGTAAAAACGCATGCAGCCGGTTGGTGTTTTGAGAAATTTCTTTTTCAATATCTTCTCCGTAACGCGCGAGCGCACGCATCTGTCCATAGAATTCTGCTTGGACATAGGTGTCCGGCCGCATGTTCCGGAAATGCGACTTGGCCAATTCATGGGCATCACTGATATCCGTTTTCTGCCTACGCATCGCGGCCGTTTGGATTTTCGCTTCCAGTGGATTCAAGCGACTGTAAGGAAATCCCTGTTCCTGCAAGAAGCTCTCCAGCGGTTGTGAATAGACACCTGTAGCTTCGAAAACGATTGCCGGCAATCGAGCATCCTGTTCCTCCAAAGCGCTGATGCGCTTATGTAATGCGTGAAAAGCCGCTTGTGTGTGCTCCATTTCCCCTTCGTATTGACAATGTTGATGGTGGTCATAGACCACCAGGGAGCTTTTGCCCATACTGACGTCAAAAGCGATAACGTGCCTCATCAACTCTTCCTCCTGTTCCACGTGTATAGAAGTTCTTCACAGTGCCTTATCGATTCCACTTTCTTATACGGTCTCCAGGACCCAACATACTAACCTGATTCGGATAAGGGTGTGAAGCGAGTCGGTTTCCTGTCTCGGATTCTCAGATCCCCGCGTCCGCACGACTTCACTTCACTTCTACCAAAAAAATAGTAGCACAAACCATGGCCATGGTTTGTGCTACTAATGTTAGTATGTTTCCGCGG
>NZ_JASDCW010000067.1:0-1461 GCF_030407685.1 Planococcus sp. APC 3906
TGTTAATGCTATTTCATAATGTCCAAAAGTTGACGGTATTGTCTGTCCAGGAATTGACGGATATAATGTCCTTAAGAATCCTGGAGAAAGGAAAAGACGCCTCCCATAATGTCGGCTATTACCAGTAGCTCGACGGGAGACGTCTTCCAAAAAAATATGATAATCGTCTCTCATTATAACATAGAAGAATGCGCCTCAAAAGGCGTTTTTTATTCGGTGCGCAGAAAAGGTTCCTTGTCCCTGTTGTAACCAGATGGAGTATAAGATCATCGGCTCACGTGAACGGAAGTTGCGCGATGAAAGCGGTGAATCTCGTCGATTCATCGTTAGAAGATTGCGCTGCACGCGGTGCGAAAAGATTCATCATGAATTGCCCGATCTGATGGTCCCCTACAAACGATACGGGGCGGATGTGATCGAGAAGGCGACCCTTCCAACCACCCACCTGACGGTGGCAGCCGATGAATCGACCCTCTATCGTTGGCGGAGTTGGTTCTTCCTCATGATCGATTACTGGCTCTTTATCCTTCAATCTCTTCTCATTCAGTTTCAGACAGATGAGACCTCGGCGATCGACCTGTCCAGTCGGGAGCTGCCTGCGCACGCACGCATCGGACAATGGTTTGGCACAGAGGGCGGATGGCTGGCAAAGATTGTCCGACCGGTCGCCAACCATCATTTTTGGATACATACCCGTTCTGCCTTTTTGTCCACCAGCCGGTAACTTACACTTCAATTATCCAATCAAGAAGGAGTGTAAAAAATGGCAAGAACAAAAGCAGAAGAATTAGCAACCCAGCGCTTTCAACTGATTGCGCCTTTATTGAATGAGAAGTTGGATGCCCAGGAGCTGAAAAAGCTCCGCGAACAAATCTGTGAACGCCACGGCCTGTCCGAACGCACCATCCGGCGCTACGTCGCCCAATTTAAGAAAGAGGGCTTTGAAGGGCTGAAACAGAAACCGTATCGTTCGGTTCCGCGAGAGCTTCAAGACAACGTCGTGGAACAGGCGATTCACTTGAGACGCGAGGTTCCAAGCCGGAGTATCGCCTCGATTATCCAAATTCTTGAGTGGGACGGTGTTGTCGCAAAAGGCGAACTGAAGCGCAGCACGTTGCAGGAGCGCTTGTCCAAACAAGGCTATAGTGCACGACAGATGAAAATGTACCATGAGACATCCGGAGCCGTACGGCGATTTCAGAAACGTCGTCGAAATGCCTTATGGCATTCGGATATCAAATACGGGCCCTATTTACCGATTGGTCCGAACGGAACGAAAAAGCAGGTCTATATGGTCGCCTTCCTGGATGATGCGACGCGTTTCCCACTCCATGTGGCGTTCTATCCGATGTTGGATGCGCGGTGCGTCGAAGATGCGTTTCGCGAATCCATCCGAAAACATGGCGTACCGGAGAGCGTCTACTTCGACAACGGCAAGCAATACCGCACCAAATGGATGGC
>NZ_JASDCW010000069.1:0-1308 GCF_030407685.1 Planococcus sp. APC 3906
GATTAAGTCCATATAATTGTGTAAAAGGAAAAAGGGCCCCATCAATCCCTGTGCTACAATGTTCACAACCACGATCACATTGGAGGAATTGATGATGACCCACCTTAATTTTAGCGTAGATATGGATTTATTGAAAGACTCTGTCTTGAACTCGAACATGGAAGCCGTCGTGAAATCGTCGGTAGTTCTGGTGTTGAATGCGTACATGGAAAATGAACGGGACGAATACCTGCAAGCTGAGCGCTATGAACGCTCATCTGAGCGTCTTGACCAACGTAATGGTTATTACGAAAGGGATTACACGATCGGAATCGGAAAAATCCGACTGAAAGTGCCGCGCACGCGCAGCGGTGAGTTCTCCACTTCTGCCTTTGAAAAATTCGCTCGCTGTGACCAAGCGCTCATGCTGTCGATGCTGGAAATGGTCGTTAACGGTGTCTCCACGCGCAAAGTCACACATGTTGTCGAGCAGCTGTGCGGGGAAAGCGTCTCCAAGTCGTTCGTCTCTTCGTTAACGACCAAACTGGATCCGGTCGTCAAGGAGTGGGCCGCACGGCCACTGAACGTCACCTATTATCCGTATGTCTTTGTGGATGCCATGTACATCAAAGTGCGTGAACACAACCGTGTCGTTTCCAAAGCGGTTTATATCGCCACGGCTATAACCGAAGATAACCGCCGGGAAATCCTGGGGCTGAAAGTGGATCACGCGGAGAGCTTCGAAAGCTGGCAAAGCTTCTTCCAGGAACTCAAATCCCGAGGGCTCCAGTCGCCCAAGCTCGTCATTTCAGACGCCCATAAGGGGTTGAAAAAAGCGATCCAGCGGGAATTCATCGGCACGAGTTGGCAACGCTGTAACGTCCACTTCAAACGCAACATCGTCGATAAATTACCGAAAAAAGATTCAGAAGAATTTCGTCTTCAGCTGAAACGCCTCTTTCAGGCAGTGACCATCGAGGATATGCGTAATTTCAAAGAGGACCTGTTCACCGCTTTCGCCGACCAGCCTAAGTATGCAAAAGCACTCGCTATCTTGGATGAAGGCTTTGATGACACGATCCAATACATGAACGAGCCCGTGAACCGCCACGTCCACATCCGCAGCACCAACTCCTTGGAACGCCTGAACCAGGAGGTTCGCCGCAGAGAACGTGTCATCCGAATCTTTCCGAATACGCAATCCGCTTTCCGCCTGATTGGGGCTGTCCTCATGCACCAGGAGAAGACGCTTTATAGCCAGAAAAAGAGCTTAACAAAATAAGGTTAGAAACAGTGTAGCTAATTTTACACAATCGTTCGGACTTGACT